>JBBQPB010000174.1:0-5172 GCA_038331435.1 Thermomicrobiales bacterium
GGATGGAGGGGTAGTCGTTGCCCATCTTGCCGTACTCATCCATCAGACTGCGGCGCTCCTCGAGATCGAGCAGAAACCAATCTGGAGTTCTGGTGACGGGATAGACACTCAGATAATCCTTGGGCGGGATGCTGCGCAGGAAGGCGGGACCGTGATTCGGATCGGATTGCGAGACCGATGAGGTGCCGGCGTAGACATGCACCTGCTCGAAGAAAGCGGAAAAGGCGGAGCTGTGCAGATCGGCGGCGAGCGCATGGAGCTTGCGCATGTCGTCGGACACTACCCAGAGAATCAGATCGACCTCGGCGTTGAAACCGAGGGTGGAATAGGCAGAGCGCAGGGTCACGCTGGACGCATGGTCGTCGAGGATGGTCGAGGTTTCGAGCGGAATCGCGTTGGCGTCTTCCGGTTCCAGCTCGAAGCGCACCTCAGTAGCGCGATAGAGCCAGAAGGCGGCAAAGGTGGAGACGGGAGCCTGATCGGTCATGGTGTCCTTTCGTATGGGACGGCAGGCACGCGCGCTTCGCTCATCGGACCTGATGGACGTAGTCAACCAGTCGCCGAACATTGTCGACCGGGGTTTGGGGCAAGACGCCATGTCCCAGATTGAAGATGAAGCGGGAATCCCCAGCGGCCTGCGCACAGACGGCGTCGATCTCGCGCTGGAGCACATCCCATGGGGCAAGCAGCGAGACTGGGTCGAGATTCCCCTGCAGGACTATTGCGGGTCCGAGCCGTTCGCGGGCGACCTGGAGGTCGAGCCGCCAGTCGACGCCGATCACGGTCGCCCCAGTAGTAGCCATCAGCTCGAGCAGGGGACCGTTCCCAACGCCAAAGAGAATAATTGGCTTTCCAGATTGCGCCGCGATACCGATCATACATTGCACATAGGGAAGCACATAGGCCTGGTAATGGTGCGGTGCCAGCTCACCTACCCAGGTATCGAAAACATTGAGGACATCGGCGCCAGCGTCCGCCTGGGCGAGCAGCAACTCGCCGGCCATGGTGGCCAGCTTGGTCATCAACTGGTCCCACAGTACCGGTTCGGAGAGCATGAGGATGCGCGTATTTTCGCGATAGCGGCTCTTGCCCCCTTCGACGGCATAGCAGGCCAGGGTAAAGGGCGCGCCCGCAAACCCAATCAGCGGCAATCCGCGAGAATCGAGTTCCGGACGAAGCAGCCTGATGGCATCCAGCGTGAAATGCATCGACTCGCGTGGATCAGGTCCGCCGAAGCGATGCGATATTCCCGCACCAGCTCGCGAATAGCGGTGGTGCGGCGCAGGCGGCGGGAGCGGTCGAACGGGAATTCCCGCTGCTCGACCGAGCCGCGCACAGCGGTTGTTATCCCCACAGTCGACCTCCCTGCCGTTGTGATGCCACGACCTTATTCAAAGCGTCCAATAATCCGTGCAGGGTGTGCTCCTTTGGAAAAAACACGCGCAGCATGTTCTCGGAAATCGCGCGGTTGCGCGTACTTGTCCCGATACAGGCAATTGGCACCTGGCGCGTGTGATCGAGATTGCCTTCTTCGTTACGGAGCCGCTTGACGAAGCCGGTGACTGCCGAAGGACTGGTGAAAGTGATTGCGCCTACTTGCCCATCCTTGAGCAAGGTGCCGACATCGACGCCACCCTTTCCAATGGTGGTGTGATAGACGACCATGCGGGTCACCTCAGCACCTTTTTCTCTAAGAACCTGAGCGGGCTCTGCCGATGCCAGATTGGATACCGGCATCAATACGCGCTCGCCTTCGCGGATCGGACAATCGCGCGTCATCGATTCGGCGTCGAACGTCTCCGGGATGAAGGTGGCATCGATGTCGAGATGCTTCTTCAGCGCGACACCGGTGGCGGCGCCGACCACGGCATAACGGGGGGTGGTCAGCCTGGCGCGGTCGAGCCCGATAGCTTGGGCGCGGATAGCCAGCATCTCGGCTGCGTTCTGCGAGGTGAGACAAATCCAGTCGAATGCCTGATGTTGCAGGACGTCGTCGAACTCGCCGATCTTCGAAACGGGCGCGATGAAGATACATGGATAGGGCAGCGGAATGGCGCCATTCGCGCGCAGCAGCTCGTTGAGCTCGCCAGCTTGCTCCTTCGAGCGGGTGTTGACTACTCGCAACCCGTCCAGCGCGTTCATACGACCGCCATCGCCAGCAGCTCGGCGGTGCCACAGTGCAACGCCTCCACCGCGAGCAACGCACCGGCGGCAACCGCGCCGGCTTCGTCGAAGACGTCTCGCTCCAGCCCGGGGGCGAGCAGCATCTGGTCCAGCGGAAGCTGCTGCACGGCGGTATCGAGCAGCTCGAGCCGCAGCAGACCGGCCGTTGCGAGCACTGCGGCGTCATACGGGCCGGTGGGATCGATCGTTTTGCGAATGCGGGATTCGACATTGCCGCGAATCGACTCCGTCCGTAAATCGGGCCGGATGCGGCGAAGCTGGGCGGCCCGTCGATGACTGCTGGTGCCGATGACGGCGCCCTCGGGCAGTTCCAGCAGCGGCAGATTGGAACGGCTGACAATCGCATCGGAGACGTCGACCCGTTCGGGGATCGCGCCGATGACGATCCCCCGCACCGGTTCGGTCGGAAGATCCTTAAGACTGTGCACGGCAAGATCGATCTGTCGCAGACGGAGCGCGTGCTCGATTTCCAGGGTGAAGAGCCCTTTTCCCCCAATCTCGGGAAGCGGGGCGTCGACCAGCAGGTCGCCTCTGGTCGCAATGGCGACGCTGGAGAAGTCGCAATCGGGATAGGCCATCACCAAGCGATCCCGGACAGATCCGGCCTGCTGAAGCGCGAGTTGCGAACCACGCGCCCCTATCCGAATGTGATTCCCGTCGATCATCGCATTTCTAACCTTTTGCCAAGGAGAATAGCCGAAAACTTAGCAAGGCCTCCAGCGGTTTCTCTGCAAATCTAGGCAACAGTGAGAAGCGTTGACCATATGCCTCGTCTACGAAGGCGCCTCTGCGACTGAGATAAACCCAGCGCAGTCGGGCAGGACGTTCGACCGCTCCAGAGTTCGCGACGTGAATGTAGCCAAAACCAGGATTATGGTGGATGCTACTCCTGTCATCACGCAAACACCTCCCACGGGAAGCCGCCCAGCGCTGGGCTGTCATCCTGAAAGAGAACCGTTCGGGTGAATGCAGCGTTTCATCAATCAGCACATCGAGATTCGCAGCTTCGTTTTCAACAGAGGAGTTGGAACATGGGTCGGGCAACTCGTTGGTCTCGTTTGGCGCTCGCGGTTATGTTGCCGCTGGTGTTTCTGGGTAACACGATCTTACCGGCACGACCGGCCGGGGCGGTGGGATGCGGCAATTCGCCCGAGCTGGCAGCTCCGGCGGTGCAGGCGCAGGAACGCTGGCGCTATGTTTACGATGGTGGCGGCAGTTATGAGATGGTCGGGTGGACGCCGACTGAGGTCACCCTGTTGGTGAATTCGCCGGGGTGCGCGATTGGTCGGATGGCGATGGTGGGGCTGGATTTGCTCAGCGGCGCCGAGCGCTGGCGGGTGACCTCCGAGCAATGGCAGGGCCAGGAGGCCGATGCCGCTACCGATAGCGGGCTCGCAATTCTGGTGACCACGAACGCTGTCTATGCGTACGACGAAACGACGGGCGCGCAACTCTGGAGCGTCGCGCACGGGTACGCGGGGTGGCCCGAGATTGTATCCATCGAAAACAACATTATCGTGCTTGCGGGCGATAGCGGTCTGACCGGCGTGACCGTTGGCACCGGAGCCATCGCCTGGCAGCAGATGCTGCCGATCAGCTCGGTGTCTGATTGGGAGAACGTGAGCGGCGGGCCGTTAGTGGTGCTGGGTCGGCCGGATTCCTCGGGACAGGACGTGCAGGCGTTCGGCATCGACAAAGCGACCGGCACGCTCCTCTGGCAGACCCCAGTTGGAAAAACCACTGCCTCCGTCGGGGGGACACTCGAACTGGCGGGCAATGGCTCTGGCTTGATCGCCGCCGAGGTGCTCACCGATGCGACCACCGCACTGGTGGCCCTCGATGGCACCACCGGCAGCATGCTCTGGACCGCTCCGCTGGCGAACGACGGCACGTATGGCCGGATGTACGTCACCAAAGGCGCGCAACCAGCGGTGGTCTATGGCACCGGGGGATCGCTCGATGTGAAATCGGCAACTGGCTACGATGCCGCCACCGGTGCGGTGCGCTGGCAGAACGCAAACATTGGGGCGGACGCAATGCTGGCTGACGATGCCCATCTGGTCGGCGCTGGACCCACCTTGAGCTACATGAACGCGCTGGTCATGGTCGATGGCGAAACTGGCGAGATGATCTGGTCGCAATACCAGGCACTGGTGGACGGCTCGTTCCCGGGCTCGGCCCAGGTCTTCAATGGAGAAGTGACCTTCGCGCCATCGTTGCAGGACGAACCGGCTCCGACCGTGACTGCGGTCGATCTGGCGACCGGTACCGTGGCTTGGTCGAACAGCTATCCAGAATTCGCCCAGATGTACGTCGTTGGACAGGCGGCTGGAATCGTGCTGGCGACTGGCGACACAGCCGATGAGGCGGTGTTGATGGCGCTAGCGTCGTAGCTCGACTCGGAGCACTTCTGCCATTGTGCGGAGGGACTGTGGGTTGCCCTGCTATCGCATCTGGGTGAGATAGCAGGGCACGGGTCCTGAGTCACGAACCCCCCTGCCGTTCAGGCGAGCCATAGGGATCTCTTTTCAGGCGGCCAGATCGTCGGGTTCCCGGGAGCCAGATTTGACCAGGCGAAGCTGGACGCGGGGCGGAAGCGCAGTTTCGTGGAGCTGCTCGCTGATTGCCTTCGGATGGGCCGGCGCGTCAACCAGAGCTGCCATCTGCCGAATGGCGAGATCGTTCAACCGCAGCAGGCGCTCCGACTGGGAAACGCCCATGCGAATCAGCTCGGCGTTGACCGTTTGCAGGTTGACCAGCACCAGCAGCTGCTCCAGCGTGGCGTGATCGCGCATGTTGCCGGGGAGCTTCGGGTTCGCCTCGCGCCAGTCGCGCGCGGTCATACCGAAGAGGGCGACATTGAGCAGATCGGCCTCAGCCCGATAGGTTTGCGCGGCTTGCTCGGGCGAGAGCGAGGCGGGAATCAGATTCGCGCGGATCGCCTGCGAATGCAGCCGGTCGCTGACCTTGGAAAAGACCCGATTGAGC
>JBBQPB010000175.1:0-5159 GCA_038331435.1 Thermomicrobiales bacterium
CTCCGGCAGGGGGGTACAGCACCTTGCCCGGCTGCCGTGGGTCGTCGAGGGCCGAGAAGTGATCGAGCAGCCTCTGACCAGTCATCAGGAAACCTCCGCGTCCGAGGTCTCCCATGATTCAGACTTCGGGCCGCACGGGAATCCCGCGGGCGTTCAGGCGATTGCCCTGAACCTTTCTTGCGTGGGCTTGCTACCGGCGTGCCGGCTGGCTAAACCGCAAACCTTGCGTTGGACGGGTGGCCGAGCGGTCGAAGGCGCACGCCTGGAAAGTGTGTATACGTGAAAGCGTATCGTGGGTTCGAATCCCACCCCGTCCGCCAGTTCCCATACGAGCCGTGCTCTCCGCCTGACCGAGCGCCGCGCTGAGTGGCAGGTTTCCTGGGGTTTTCGGGGCAGACCTGTTGACTGGCCAGGTGCGGAGACGGCCGGAAATCGCTCTCCGGAGGCCAATTCTCTCCGGACCTCCTGACTTGGGCGTTTTAGTACGGAACTCAAAAACCTAGGTAAAAGGCCGGTTTCAGCGCGGTCGGCACTTGCCGTGGTTCGAATATTCGAGTGGTTCCCAAGAGCGGCCGGAGCACGAATCGGGTATGCGCCTGCGTCGGTTCCAACCTGCTGATTGCATGGCCGATCAGTTCAAGCCCAAAGCCTTGAAGGCGGCTGTCTTTGGATCCCCGAAAAAAATGGGATCGACATGCTCCATCACATCGCCGCTGACCTCGAGATAGCTTCTCTTATTCTCGATCGGGATCAGGGCGCGCTTCGCGCCATTGTCCATGGCTATCTGGAGCGGCTCCACCAGGGACCTCACGCCTTTGATGTTACCTTGAATGCTGAGGTCACCGAGAATCAGCAACGCCGCGGTGACGGGCGCCTTCTTGAGTGCCGAGAAGGCCGCGATAAGGAAGGCGAGCCCGATCTCACCTTCAACTCGATTGTTCAGCAGATCGATGACCTCCACGTGAAGGTCAGACACATCGATTTCCTTGCCGATTCCCAGTTCGTTTTTCCTCGCAAGCATGTATCCGAACGCTCGGCCGACTGATTCCTTGGTGGCTCCGTTTACTCCGCCGGCAGTGCGCAACTTGGCCCCACCCGCGGCGACTGACACTTCAACGCGAAACATACCGACGGTGCCATCTTGCCCAACGCTCGCCGTGTAAACGGTGCCCGGTGGCATTGGCTCTGAAGATATGAGATTGCGGCCGCCTTGCTCGGGAACACCCACGAATCGCTCTTCGCCCGTGTCGCTATCCGTGTAGCTGAACGAAGTATGGTAGTATTCGAAAGAGCCCATCTTTTTGAGCTGCTCCTTCACCCTTCGCCGGCCTTCCATCGCGAATTCGAGTAGCTCGGCGATCTCATCCTTTGTGGCATCCCCATGCGGATGAAGGATTTTCATCAGGCCCGAAACGGTCTTTTTGACGGCCTTGCGGTCGCGGGTGACCAGGTGAGACCCCATGCCGAAGTGCCGGTCAATTACCTCGGTGAAGTTGTGCTTGCGAAGATCTCGAAGCGCCTCGGCGAGGTAGTCGACCACAAAGCCATAGTGATCTGTGAACAGATCGTTCCGCATTTTCGGGATCTCCCATCCTGGGAGATAGAAGTGCAGGCGGTCGATGAACGCCATGTCGTCGCGGATGACCGACGGCATTGGCTCAAAAAGGTGACCGGATTGAACCATCACTTCGATGGGTTGATTGGTGTTGCCGAACATCGCAACACTTGCCTCGCCGGAAGCCGCCTCCTGACCTCGCTGAAAGGATCCAGACTCGCAGTAGGTCTTCATCGTCGTGATGACTTCCTTCGGCATCTTCTCCAGGTCAGCGACCTCATCGAAGCCGACGACGTCCCAAATTTGCACCAGCCCCTTGGTCCGACCACCCATATGGCCGAATAGATTGGCCACCGTAGTGGGGCCGGTCATGAGTGCCGCGTAGGGAGATACTTCCTGAATCACGTAGCTCTTGCCTGTCCCACGAGGCCCGAGCTCCACCAGGTTGTAGTTGCGCTCGCACAGCGGAATCAGTCTGGTCAGAAACAAGAACTTGAGCCTTCGCGTCATGCCATTGGGCTCGTAACCCATGCTGCGCAGCATCAGGTCGATCCACTCGTCGGTCGTGAACTCGCGACGCAGGTGCTGGTAGTCCTCCAGGGCGAAGGTGGCGACCTGAATGGGCGTGAGCTTATCGATCCAAAAGGGATTTTTCCCCTTGCCTTCCTCATCGTACTCGAAGCGCATATCGACCTGCGCCCAGATGCCACCGGTAAGCAGGCGTTCATAGTCCCGGACGTATTGGTCAGGAATATGGACGTTCCGATTCCCAAAATTTGTGACATCCGCCCAATAGTCGGAATCAGTCAGTCGAACCTTGACTTTATCGATAAATGTCCAACGACCCTTCTCCTTGACCTTGCTTTGCGCCTTCATCGATTCGTCCGGCCGAATGTAGTTCTCGGCGAGTGTCTGATTGACGACCTGTAAGCCCATCTGGATGGCTAGCTCATCCGATGAGGCGCAATATTTTCCAAGTAGAAATTCGAGAACGAAAACAGGCACGTTGGCGCCGACCTTGACGCGCCGAACCAGATCCTTCCGCACAACCTTCCCAGCGAAGATGCGATTAACCTTGTTGTCGAGCTCGTCCCTTATTGGCGCACTCATTCATCAAACTCCAAGCCGCACGGGTATTTCCTTAGCAGACGTGTAGAGAACCGCGTCGGTTTCGGCGTCCAGTATTTGGATTCGGACCGATGTGACGGTGTCGTCGGTCAGGATGAAGCCGACGTTCGCACGCTTCCCGGGCTCAAGCGTGAGTCGTCCATCTTCAAGCACCGCACCAACCGCGACTCCCGCCTTGGCGACAATACGTTCACCTGCCAGCACCACTGGTCTCACCGTCCGTGCGGCGTCGAACAGACCCTTGCCTCCGCTTCCGAGCTCAATGTGAAGGGAGAAAATCCGATTTGTTACCGCATCAAAGTCGTGCGTGACGGTCACTGCGTTCTTCTCCGTCAACGCTGGTGCACGCGCCTTGAGCTTCACGGTTAGAACGGGAATCACCAGCTCCTGCAGCGATGCCCCGCCATGATGGTAGGCAAGGCTGCCGCCCGACTTGAAGACCGACGTGCTCGCGGGCACCACGACGTCGAGGTCAGTCGCGTAGCCAAGTCTGGCGCCCTGAACTCGGATGCTGCCTGGAGGTGTGGCGCCGCCACGACCGATCCAACAGCGGCGGTGCAGGTCGACAGTGTCGCCGCCAGGCGCTTCTAGACGCATGGCCGTCTCACGGTCGGCAGCGAAGAACAGGTGGCCGTGGTCTGCTGCAACCACCACATCCTGGATGCCGGATGCGGCGAGACGCTGGAGGCATCGCGCTATGTCCTCGACGGCACGCTCCATAATGGCCCGCGCGTAGAGAGTGTTTGAGTTCTCGCCGGCGCCGTCGATCTCAGCCGAGCGTATGATGACCACCTTGGCGTCGGCGATCTTCTTCTGGAGGCTCTTCGCGTTGCCCGAGAGCGCCTCATCGAGCGACAGATCAACCAAGCCCGGGACCTGAGCTCGGACGAATGCCTGCCGTGCGGAAAGGTCTGGCAAAAATGATCCGCCCACCTTCGCGCCAAACCTGGCACCCTGCGTCACGATCGAAAAATCTGCAGAAGCGCCGGGCAATAGGGCCGCCATCCCAACGGGGGTGATGGAAGGAAGAGACGCAATCGCTGGCTGGATTCGTACTTCTCCGAACCGCTCGATGCGCTCGAACAACTCAATGCCGATTTCATACCGCATCGCGTCAACCAGAACGTAGGCGACCGGGCGCGCGCAGGACATGACGACCTCAGACCAGATGCGGGTCTGATGCAGGGCGTCGGGAACAACCCATCCGTCTTTATCGAGCGCCTTGAGGAAGCCCTCCGCCATACGGCGGACAACGTCGTCATAGATCGCCCGGACACGCGCCAACGCCCGCTCGTCCATATCCTCTTCAACCTCGGGCACGATGGTCTCTAGCCGTCGCTGCGCGCGGTCGAGGCGATACCAGCCCTGGTCAGCCTCCACATACCGCTGGACCCAGTCAGCCGATCGATCGTTCGTCGCCGCGATCGCCACCCCAGCCCGCATGGCGGCGAGGCCAAGCTCAATCATCAACCGGCACGCTTCCCATAGCGTCTTTCGCAGCACGTCGCGATCGATCCAGAAGCTGTGCTCGCGCCCATCCAAAAGAACGCGCGCCTCTTCGAACCGATCAGAGGCGACCAGCGCGAAGCAGGCGGCAAGGACAGATCGCTCTTCAAAGCGGAAGGTGTCGATAGCGCCGAGAGTCGCGCCCTGGAATGTCTCTGCGAGCAGCCCGAGTTCCCCTTCAACTCGGTCGGCGAGCACAATGTAGGCTTCTGCGTGCCGCTCACGAAGGCGTCGCGCCACCTCCCGGACGGTCTTCTCCTGGTCTTTCGACTCAAGCCTCTGAACCTGCCAAAGCGGGCCCGCCGAAGGCACTTCGCCAGACAGATCGAGCAGGAACTCATTGGCAAGAAGGTGGCGTGTCGTGATTGCCCTCATGCGAGGAAGTGCTGCGTCTTCAGGCAGTGCCAAGCCAATCTTCGCGCGGATGATGTCGCGCAGTTCGCCCGCGGCGCCCTTCGTCTCGATCTCAGCGTCGCGTGCCGTTTCCGCAATCCAGCTGGCGAGGATCGTCTGGCTATCCGCTCCGCCGAACATGCCCCTGAGCAGCGATGGCAGGCCGACCTCGCCTTCGTCGGCTGCCATGCGCGCAAGATCTGAATAGGTAAGCGTCTCAGCCCGGAGCATCGCGTCAATGGCCACATCGGTTGTGCGACGGCGCAGCACGTTGCGGGCGAACTGCCGCAGCGCGGGCGGGCGGTAACAGGTACCTGCCTTTTCTAGCTCCATGAGCAGGGAGCCGTCGTCATCCCGATCGCGACCAGGGACGTAGATGACGGTCTCATCCGGTGTCTCGCCGTCGGTGATCGGTTCGACAGCCAGGCGAACCTGAAAGAAGGAGCCGTCGAACACGCAGAGCTTCGCAGGGCGTGTGCCGACCAGCACCGGCACGAGGAGCCCTGGCGGGGCGTCGCCCGAGAGCTCGGCAAAGAAAGGCCGCAACTCCTCGCGCGGATCGTAGATGACCACGATG
>JBBQPB010000176.1:0-5136 GCA_038331435.1 Thermomicrobiales bacterium
AGCGAGATCAGCTCGCCATCGGCAATGGACAGGCTCAGATTGCGGACGATAGGGCCGGTCTTTTCGGTGTAGGTCTTCCAGAGATTTTTCAACTCGACGTGCGCCATCAAAGCCCTCGGGTGGATGTAATCAGGCTGCGCACCATCCAGCGACGCAGGATCAGGAACAGCAACAACACCGGCGCCAGGTAGAGAACGCCGAGTGCGGCGGTCACCTCGGCATTGCGGCCGCCATCAGCAGCGAAGAAGAATTGCAGCGGAAGGGTTGCCTTATCTTGCTGGGTGATCATGATGATGACCAGCAGCACTTCGGACCACGCTGCCGTAAAGGCGAACCCGGCGGTAATCGCCAAACCGGTTTTGCTCAATGGCAGCAGAATCTCGAACCAGGCGCGCCAGGTGGAACGGCCATCCATTGCAGCAGCTTCATCCAGATAGCGTGGTAACCCGTCGTAGAACCCCTTCATCAACCAGATGAGAAAGGGCAGGATCATGGCGGTTTGCGCCAGGATCAATCCATGAAAGGTATCGATGAAATCGAGCCGGTCGGCCAGATCGTAGAGCGCCACCATGGTTGCCGCGATCGGGATGGCATAAAGCAACAACACCGCGTAGACCACATACGTCTTGTGGCGGAACCGCAGCCGAGAAAGCGCGAACCCGGCCAGCGACGCCAACACGGTCGCCAGCACCATCGCTGATACGGATACGAACAGGCTGTTGCGCAGTGCGCGCCCGACATCGCGTTCGTCGAAAAGGTAGCGGAAGTTATCGAGCGTTGGTTGGTTCGGCCAGGGGATGTACTTGCCCGCATCGCCATCGAATGCGGCCGCCACGATCCAGAGGAACGGCACCGCAAAGAACAAGCTGACCAGAACAAGCCCGATGTTCGTCAGCCAGCGTGTCCGGCTGGAATAGCGTTCTTTCGCCATGGGCGGTGCCGTTAGCTGTTGCTCGCTCATTGCTCGCTCGCTCGCGCCAGACGCAGGTAGAAGAGGGCAAAGATGAGACTGATCAGCAACATGACCACCGAAAGCGACGCGCCATAGCCGATGTCGAACAGCGTGAACGCCTGATGATAGGCGTGCAAGGCGATCGTTTCGGTGGCGTAGGCCGGATCGCCATTAGTGAGGATCAGGATCATCAGGAAGCTGCCGATGGTGGTGATCGTCGTCACGAGCAGCACCAGCGAGATCACGTGCCGCATCGCTGGCAGGGTTTGATCCTTGAACCGCATCCAGGACGTCGCTCCGTCGATGCTGGCCGCTTCATACACCTGATTCGGAATCGACTGCAGCCCGCCCAAAAAGATGATGAGCGCGAAGGCCAGCCCGCGCCAGGATTCCACCAGAATGACCGCAAGCATTGGGTAGTCGCCCAGCATATCGATGCGCGGCATGTGCACTGTGGTGAGCGCTGTGTTCAGCATGCCGTTGCGATAGTCGAAGATGCCACCCCAGATAAAACCCGCCAACGTGGGCGGGCAGATCCATCCGAGCAACACCGCGGTGAAGGCGACTGGCGCCAGCTTGTGTTTGTGAATCTGCGCATGGTGGATCAGCAGTGCGATCAGCAATCCGCCAAGGGTCTGCCCGATCATGGCCGCGCCGATCGTGAAGACCACCGTGTTCTTGACGAACTTCCAGAAATCAGGGTTATCCCAGAGCCGCCGGTAGTTATCGAGCCCAACGAACTGCGCTCCCGCCGAGAAGTTCGTCAGCGAGAGGCTCGTCGTGCTGGTGTAGATCACCCAGAGCGCCGGAAAGATGAAGAAGGCCGAGAGTAGAATCGCCGCTGGCGTAATCGCGACGATGTAGGGTCGCTGCTCGCCCTTGCGTTTTTTGATCGGCGGCGCGACCTCGGCGTCCGCTGGCCAGTTGACGGCAGGGGCGCTCATGGGCACGCTTTCTCGATGACGTTTGCTTTACCCATCGTCAACGTCAACTCTTGGCCATACCGCTCGATTGCCTCTACCGGAGTCGCTTCTCCGGTTGCCACCAGGCTGGTGGCATTCTGCACCACCCCGATCAGCTTGCGAAACTGCGGTTCCGGCGGTGGCAGCGTGAGCGAGTCCGTCACGTGCAGCATCGTCGGCGCGAGCGGCGTCGCCAGCCAGGCGGCATCGGCCCGGGCATCGTTGCGCGCGGGAAGGTGTGGATCGTCGATCGCGAGTGCGGCCTGCGTCTCCGCCGAGTTGAACGCCTCGATGAAGGCCCATCCGAGATCCGGGTTCTTCGAGCTCCGGTTGATGTACCAGGCATCCCCCGCATCGCCGAGCTCAAATGTCCCGTCGTTTCCGGGGAAGAGCGCGATCCCGATATTGGCGGTGTTCGCCGGGTCTTCCGCGGTCCAGATACCGTACTGCTTAGCGGCCTCATGCAGAATGCCAAGCTGCCCATCGCTGAAATACTGTGGGAGCGTCACCAGCGGAGAGACATCGGTCAATACCGATTGGGGTACGACTGCCGCCGTTTGAAAGGCGTTCTCATAGAATCCGAGGGTCTCCCGAATCGGGCAGCTATCGATGTACCACTTGCCATCGGGGTCGGTCAACGTACCGCCGTTGGAAAGAATCAAGGTCATGAAATCAGCGGCGGTGGCATTCTCGCCATTCGCGCCGGCGTAGATGGAATAGGGAATCACGTCGGAATTGGACGCCTGGATCGTCTGAGCAGCCTCGATGATCTCCTCACGCGACTGTGGTTGCCAATTCACTGGCAATCCCGCGGCTTCGAACAGGTCCTTCCGGTAGTAAAGAAAATAGACGTTGAGCCCCCAGGGAACCGACCAGACATGGTCCTGCGTCGTCACGCCAAATTGCGCTTGATCCCCATATTGCGCCCAACCGTCCCACCTGGACAGATAGTCGTCGAGCGGCAGGACAAACCCGCCCTGCGCAAGCTCACCAGAACCGAGACCGAGCATAAGAAAGACATCCGGCGCGGTGTGGGTGAAGAGCTGCAATGCAAGCTGGTTCAAATAGCCTGCACCAGGCGACGGCGCGATCTCGATGGTCGTGCCCGGATTAGCCGTCATCACTGCCTGGGCGGCAGCTTCGATATATGGGCCGACGAACGCATTTGCCCCCTCGTAGCCGATCGTGATCGAACCACTCAGCCCCTGAGCCAGTGAATCTCCATTCCGGGCAAGGATCGATCCCGCCAGCGCGGCACTGCCGCCGGCCAGTACCGACCGTCGTGTAACCGGCCGAGACCGCCCTACGAGTCGCATGGTTGGGCGACCACATTGTCCGCGCCCAGCACGCGGGTCAGCTCTGCGGCGTAGCGGGTGGCCGCTTCGTCCGGAGTCGCCTCACCGGTGGCGATCAAACCAGTCGCGTTTTGAATGATGCCGACCAGCTGCAGGAACGATCGGTCCGGTGCGGTCAGCAAAAGCGAATCGGACGATTCCACCATCGCGCTCAGGAACGGCGTCGCCTGGAAGGCTGGGTCGGCGGCAGCATCGGCTCGGGCCGGGATATGCGGATCCTCGACGTTGATCGCCACCTGGTTCGCCACTGAGTTGAACTGGGTGATGAACTCCCAGGCGAGATCCTTGTTCTCGGTCTGATTGTTGATGAACCACGAATTGCCCGTGCCGCCCACGGCGAACGGCGCCACATCGCCCGCCCCAGGGAAGAGCACGAAGCCGACATTCTCGTCGGTCCAGTCCTGGTCTTCCTCGGTCCAGCCGCCATACGCCCAGGAGCCTTCGTAGAGAATGCCGAGCTCGCCGTCGATCATCGCCTGACGCATGGCGCCACCCGGCTGCGGGCTGGTCATGACCTCCTGCGGCACCGTTTTGTCGGTCTGATACGCGCGGTAGTAGTAGTCGAGCGCTTCCCGGATCGCGCAACTGTCGATGATGAACTTGCCATCGGCATCGCGCAATTTCCCACCAAAGGCGTTGACCAGCGGGATGAACCCGCGCGACACCGTGCCGTTTCCGCCGTTCGCGCCGGCGTAGAGGGCGTAGGGGATCACGCTGTCATCGCTTTCCTTGATCTTGAGCGCCGCATCGAGGATTTCGGTCGGGTTGGCCGGGGTCCAGTCACGCGGCAGCCCAGCCTTCTCGAAGATGTCCTTGTTGTAGTAAAGGAAGTGGGTATCCATCAGGTAGGGAATCGCCCAGACCGAACCATCGTAAGTCAGCGACTCACGCAACGCTTGCGGATACTGGTCCCAACCGTCCCATTCGCCGGTGAAATCATCCATCGGGGCGATCAGATCGGCCGCGGCGAGCTCGGCCATGGCCACGCCGACCAGCAAGAACAGGTCCGGGGCCCGTCCGCTGTTGAGCTGGAGTATGACCTGGGTCGCGTAGTTACCACCTGGCGACGGTTGCAGGGTGACGGTGGCATCGGGGGTCGCATCCTCGATCGCCTTGGCGGTCGCCTCGATATACGGGATCACGCCGGTGGCCGACCCCTCGTAACCGATGGTGATCTCACCACTCAGTCCCCCATCCTGAGCGAGGACATTTGGCCCACGCGCAAGCAACAGTCCCACTCCGCCGAGCGCGGCTCTCTGCAAAAGACGACGCCGGTCGACCGGAGCTCCGATCCGTGAAAGCGCAGAACGATTCGGGTTCATGGAAATCGGACTCCTTGGTAGACGTATCTGTTGGCGTGCTGGATAGCTCGGGTCGAATCTCATCGAATTCTATAGGGAAATTCCCCCGAAACGAATCTTCCTGGTTTCCCAGGTAGGGTACATGTTGAGGATCCGAACGCCGCACCTCTCCATCGGTAGAGACAAACCGCGATAGTTGCCCTTCTCGGTCCCAAAATCCCAGGAAACCGACAACTGTTCGGCTCGCACGGATCGCTGATCTTCAGCGCCCGATTCTGCGACTGTTCGGTTATCTAAGCTAGAGAATCGCCTTCAATCGCGCAAGATCGATATTGCCGCCAGTGAGTACGGCAGCCGTGACCGAGCCAGTGCCAATACCCGCCTTGCCGGTCAGCAGCGCCGCGATTCCCGCGGCGGCCGCGCCTTCGATGAGTAACTTGGTACGGTCGAGCACCACCTTCAACGCGGTCACGATCTCGTCCTCGGATACCAGGACCACGTCATCCACCAGCTCGCGCACGATGGCCAGATTCAAATCACTCGTGAACGGCGCTCCGAGACCATCA
>JBBQPB010000177.1:0-5124 GCA_038331435.1 Thermomicrobiales bacterium
GTTTGCTAGTCAATCCCGGCTGGGTCGTATTCCACGCTGGTCAGACGCAGGCGGATGTACTCGTACGCATCCGGGCCGATGTCCCAGACGCCGGTGCCGGCAGTGGCGATCTGGAGCCCCGCGAAGGTGCCCCACTCGGAAAGGGGAGTCGACCAGGGCAGCATCGCCTGCTCGGCGTCGTTCCAGCGCTCGGCGGTCATGGTCACCAGCCGGTCCTGATCGTCGAAGGCGAACGTGGCCGAGACCGATTGCCCCGCATCGGTCAGGGTGGCGCGGGCGTGGGTATCGTCAATGGCCTCCCAGGTGATATTCGGGAGCAGCAGCGCTGCCGGGAACCACATGGTCTCGTTGAGATAGCGCAGCAGGGCGCCGCTGTTGAGATTCCCGCCCGATTTGCTGGCCACCGGAATGAGCGAGGCAATCCGCATCTCGATATCACCGGTTCCCTGCGTGTATCGATCTCGCCCGGTCACGTCGATCAAGGGGAACATGCGCAACGAAGCGTCCCAGAGGAATCCAGGCGGATCGGTTGTGTAGTACTCCGTGGCCCGCAGCCGCATCCACGATTTGTCTGCACCGAGCCGGAACTCGCCCTCCTGCGTGATGCGCACAATCGAGGGAATCGCGGTCCCGACGACGCCGGAGGCGCGCAGCCAGTCCTGCACGGGCACCGGCAGGTTTGCGAGGTCCACGTCTTCGATAACTCCGCCGGATACCGGCCGCGCAGCAGCGAACAGATCGTCGATTTCGCCATCGATACGATTGCGGAAAGCGCGTCGCACCCCAGCGACGACCCCAGCCGATCCAAGAAAAAGCACGCCACCGGAGATGGTGAGAAAGCGTCGCCTGTTCATTGCCGCTCCTTCGCTTCCAATGCCATGACAACGATGAGCGGACCGTTCTGCACTGCCGCCGGACCGCCCCGATGGCTTCTCCACCACCACGCGTGTCGAATCAGGCAGCCGCGTCCTTATCCTTGGCGGACTCGGAGGCGATGTCGGTTGCACGTACCAGCAGGACCGGAACGGCGGAATGGCGCAAGACCTCTTCCGCAATGCTGCCGATGAACCACCTGCGCATCCCGGTGCGGCCATGGGTCGCCATCACGATAACGTCGCCCGGTTCGGCCACGCTTACGATAGCTTTGGCGGCGATCCCGTCCACCAGTTTGCTGGAAACGGTGTAACCCTCGCCCGCGAGTCGGGCTGAGAGGTCGCCGAGATAGGCAGTCGCTAGCACACGCTCCTCTTCCAGCGCGTTGGCCATAGCTTGATATTCATAGAGCAGGCAGAAGTCACTGAAGCGGTCACGTGAGGAGTAGTCGATCACGCGCACCAACACGAGTTCGGCTCCGGTGAGCCTGGCCAGCTTCTCAGCCTCTGGCAGCGCGCTTTCGGCGAGTTTCGAGCCATCCAATGGAACGAGGATACGGGTGTACATGACAGACTCCTTTGGGACTTACATTTGCAGGACGACGCGGCCGTTGATATCGCCGGATTCGAGCCGGCCGAAGATATCGTTGATCGCGTCCAGCGGTTGGGTTTCGAAGGTGGCGCGCACCTTGCCGCGCGCGGCAAAATCGAGGGCTTCCACCAGATCGGCCCGGGTTCCAACGATCGATCCGCGAATCGTGAGCGCTTTCAGCACGACATCGAAGATCGGCGTTTCGAAGGTGCCCGGCGGCAACCCGACGAGCGAGACCGTGCCGCCCCGGCGCATCATGCCGATAGCCTGGGTAAAGGCGGTGGGCGAAACAGCGGTCACCAGCGCGCCGTGCGCCCCGCAGACGAGGCGCTGCACTTCGTCAACCGGATCGACGAGCTGGGCATTCAACGTGATCTCGGCGCCCAGGGCGCGCGCGAGATCGAGCTTGTCGCCGGCGATATCGACCGCGATCACCCGATAGCCCATGGCCACCGCGTATTGCACCGCCACATGGCCAAGACCGCCGACCCCGGAGATCACCACCCAGTCGCCCGGCTGGGCGTCAGTTTCCTTCAGACCCTTGTACGTGGTGACACCAGCACAGAGGATGGGTGCGGCATCGTCGAAGCCGAGCTCATCGGGAATCTTGGTCGCAAAGCCCGCAGAGGCAATCAGAAATTCAGCGAATCCGCCATTCACGGAATAGCCCGTGTTGGTTTGAAAGGGGCAGAGCGTTTCTCGCCCCGTCAGGCAGAACTCACATCGGCCACAGGTGTAATGGAGCCAGGGAACCCCGACCCGGTCCCCTTCCCTGAGGAGGCTCACTCCGGGACCGAGCGCGACCACGTGCCCAGTCGCCTCGTGTCCCGGAATGAACGGGAGCGCCGGTTTGACCGGCCAATCTCCATGAGCAGCGTGCAGGTCCGTGTGGCAAACGCCGCACGCCGAGACATTGATCAGAACTTCGCCGGGTCCGGGAACCGGTACCGGCACCTCACGGAGCGAGAGTGGCTGTCCGAACGCTTCGACGACGGCGGCTTGCATAGTTCGGGTCATATCGTTCATCCCTCGCTTCGGTTCAACAAACCGGTTGGCCCGCGGCGTCTCACCTGGGAGGGTGGGCGCGCCGCGCTTGTGGCCAGCCGGGATTGCTACGCGAAGTCACGGCGCCTACGCGCCCGGTCCGGCTCAGGACGCCGGGGTCGCCTCCGAGGACTCGGCTTCGTCGTCCTGGACGATGAGCACCGTGACCATGCCGAACATGCCGTGCTCGCTTTCCGCGTGGCTCAGGATGTGGCAGTGGTACGCCCAGATGCCTGGTTCGGTCGCCTCTATCAGCACCTCATAGCGCTGGCCCGGGGCAATGTTCAGCGTGTCCAGGTAGTAGGGCTGCGGCACGAGATAACCATCGAGCGCAATCACCTGCTGACGCATCCCGTGCAAGTGCATCGGGTGGATCATCAATCCTTCGTTCATGTATCGGACCAGCAGCGTCTGGCCCTTTTTGACAATCACCGGCTCGGTGGATGGGAAGGTCTTGCCATTGAGACTATAGGCGCCGATCGGGCCGTCGTTGAGGATCATCGTGTACTCGACGTCAAACGCTGGGCGGCTGGCCGGGTCTTTTGGTTCAACGATGAAGGCGCCGAGCAAACCGGATGTCACCTGGAAGGCGGAATTGTGATGCGAGTGGTACATATGGGAACCGGCGTTCCCGTCCTGGAGCGTGAATTCGTAGGTGAAGGTTTCGCCCGGTTTGATTGGCGTTTGCGTGATATAGGGAACACCATCCATGTTGTTCGGCACATAGAGACCGTGCCAGTGGACCGAGGTGCTCTGAGGAAGCTTGTTGGTGACGTTGATGCGCACGGTGTCGCCTTCGGTCGCACGGATCTCCGGACCTGGTACCACGCCGTTATACGCCCAGGCTTCCACCGTTTTTCCGACGTTGTGTTCCCAGTCGACCACCTCACAGGTGAGATCGAAGACTTTGACATCGCCATCCATCGTGAATTCGAGCGGCAGGCCGCCTTTGCCATTCGTAGCTGCCGGAAACGCCTTGATACCGGCTTCGTGCATGGCGTCCATCTCGTCGGCAGTCGGGGTTTCGCTCTGCAGATTCGAGGTCATCGCCATATCGTCGTGATTGGCATAACTCGTCACGTCGGCCGCACGAGCGCTGCTGAGATGCAACGACTCTGGCGCCATCGCCACGCCGATGCCAGTCAAGCCCAAGGCTCCCAGTCCACCCAGGACTTCGCGGCGGTTGAGACGTTCGGTAACTCGGGACATGTTGGTAAATCCTCCTATCGGCACAAATCGATATGCCGTCATGATGCGATTCTGCCCATGAAGGGGTCGTTGCAGGGGTTCGGCGGGCGTTACAAAACTGTGTCAATGTCGAGAAAGGAGCTGGTTGGAGACCGGGCGGCCCGCAATTCCGCTCTGACGCGGTTCGCGGTAGGATGGTTCAAATCGAACAATCATCTGTTTGCCGCGCTTCGAAACGGACCTGGAGGACGTTCCATGACGAGCCCGATACTGCGTGTTGTTATCTGCCTGGTGTCTCTCATTGCCCTGGGAGGCGGGGTGTCGAACGCGGCTGCCCAGGAGGCCTCCCCGGCCTGGCTCAGCGCGGTCGTTTGGGCACCGTCCCTGCAGGAGGCTGGCGTCTCCCTCGCCGAACACCTGAACCAGATCGACGCCGCCTGTAACGTCGACATCGATGTCGTTCAGACCACAAATGGCGCTGCGCCTGAGGGCGCGGTTTACGCGTTCCTGGTGACCTGGTCGTGTCCTGAGTCGAATCCAAATCCGAGCGGCTCGACCTGGCAGAGCACGCTCATCTGGCGGCCGACTCTGGAGGCAGCCGGCCTCTCGCTGGCGGAACACCTAAATGGGACGGACGCCGGCTGCCGCGTGGACGTCGACGATATCCAGTCCACCAATGGCATCGGTCCGGAGGGACCGGTCTATGCGTTCGTTGTCGCCTGGGCCTGCTAGTATCGCGACCGGTGGCGTGCCGAAACGCGCGCGTCACCGGTCGCTGCTCGACCGTGCGGAATGTTTCCTGTTCTCACAGGAGCGTTTGGGTGTTGCGCCCACCGCACCCATTGGGCCCAATGCTGTTCGTACCGGAGGTTCCATGTTCCCCATCCTCGACCCGCGCATCGACCGCTACCTGCTCCAGCTCGATGAGAAGTACGACGATCCGGTCTTGCTGGAGATGGAGAAGCTGGCGGAGGAAAACCACTTTCCGATCGTGGGGCGCCTATCGGCAGCCTTTCTGGAGGTGATGGCGCTCACGGTTGGGGCGCGCACCGTCTTCGAGCTGGGCAGCGGGTTTGGGTATTCCGCGTGGTGGTTCACCAGGGCGGTCGGACCGGAGGGGACGGTCTATTGCACCGATGGCGATCCAGACAACCGGGTCAAGGCGGAGGGTTTTCTGACCCGTGCTGAGCGTTGGGACCGGGTGAACTACCGCACCGGCATGGCCCAGGACCTGATGGCCGATACCCTCGGCGAATTCGATATCGTCTACAACGATGTGCTCAAACCGCAATACCCGGAAACCTGGTTACAGGCGAAAGACCGTGTCCGTCCCGGTGGGCTCTATATCTGCGACAACGTGCTGTGGTCCGGTCGTGTCACCATCGACGGCGACGATCGTAAGGAAGATACCGAAGCGATCAAGAGCCA
>JBBQPB010000178.1:0-5122 GCA_038331435.1 Thermomicrobiales bacterium
GACTGCCAGCCGGGCCGGTCAATGTTACGAGGCGCACGCCTTCTCGCCCGAGGAGCGCGCATATCTGGCTAACTCCACGTTCGCGGCCGATGAACGAGGTTGACCAAATCAGTAGCGCATCAATCAGATTTGCCACGAGAAAAATCCTCGGGAGCGACCATCATCGTTTCATCGATGATGGTCGCCGCTGGTCCCACGTCAATAACTGGACGCTTGGATGGCCCGATCCGCGATCGTGCGATGTGGCCCCGCTGATTGCTAATACACCTCGAGATACCGGTCCCGCTCCCAGCCGGAGACGTGCTTGCGGAAGGCATTCCACTCGATGCGCTGAGCTTCGATCAGTCGCTCGAAGACATGGTCGCCCAGCGCACGTCGCACCACTTCGTCTCGTTGCATTTCGTGAATCGCTTCGCCCAGGGTGGATGGCAGGGTGGGGATGTTGCGGCGGAGC
Source organism: Thermomicrobiales bacterium (assembly GCA_038331435.1). Taxonomy (GTDB): domain Bacteria; phylum Chloroflexota; class Chloroflexia; order Thermomicrobiales; family UBA6265; genus JAMLHN01. The sequence goes on from JBBQPB010000178.1 coordinate 455, forward strand.
AGATCGTCGTCGGTGAAATGGTAGAGGTTCTCTTCCACCGGTTCCGGCAGGGGTAGGTCGTTCTCGATGCCATCCAGCCCGGCCGCCAGCATGACGGAGAACGCGAGATAGGGATTGCAGGAGGGATCGGGGCAACGCAGCTCCAACCGGGTCGCACTCACCTGGTTGCCGCGAATGGCCGGCACGCGCAGTAACGCCGAGCGGTTGGTCCGTGCCCAGGATACGTAGACCGGCGCTTCGAACCCGGGCACTAACCGCCGGTACGAATTGACTAGCGGCGAGAGCACCCCGCACATTGCCTGCGCATGGGCCAGTTGGCCAGCAATGAATTGCTTGGCGAGCGTAGAGAGCCCGTAGGGATCACTGGTGTCGACAAAGGCATTTTGTCCGGTGGCAATCGAACGCAGGCTCTGGTGCACATGCATGCCAGAGCCGTTGATGTTTTCCAACGGTTTGGGCATGAAAGTCGCATGCAAGCCGTGCTTCTGCGCAATGGCCTTGAGCACATATTTGAAGGTCACGGCCCGGTCAGCGGTCGTCAGCGCATCGCCATACTGGAAGCCAATCTCATGCTGCCCAATGGCAACCTCATGATGGCTCGCCTCGACCTCGATACCCATCTCCGCCAGCGTGACCACCATCTCTTTGCGGATGGTGCTGGCGGGGTCGGTCGTAAAGTCGAAGTAGCTCCCACGGTCATGTGGCAACGGAAGAATTTCCCCTTCCGATGTCTGGAACAGGAAGAATTCCAGTTCCGGCCCGGTCATATACCGGTACCCCAGCTTCTCGATACGGTCGAGCTGGCTCCGCAGTACCGCACGCGGATCGCCGGGAAATGGATCACCGTTCGGATTGAACACCCAGCAGATCATACGCGCGGTCGGGAACGAATCCCGGTCCCAGGGGAGCTCGGCATAGGTTGAGAGATCGGGCACGAGATACATGTCCGATTCAGCAATGCGCGTGAATCCCGCGATCGAGGATCCGTCGATCCACTGGCCACCATCGATCACATGCTCGAAGATCCCGGCCGGAATGGTGACGCTCTTGACGATGCCCATGACATCGGTGAACTGGAGATTGATGAACTGGATGCCGTCGTTGTCGACGCGCGCCAGAATGTCTTCTTTGGTTGGAGCCGGTGCCAAAGCCTTGTCGAGAGTCATCGTTCCTCGTTTCCATTGTGGGTCGGCGTTACTGCTCAATCGTACAAACGTGGCGCACGAAGAATCTCGTGCGCCACGGTGGTGTGCCACCCTCGTGTTTCTAGCGGGCTACACGTCGAAGTAGAGGAAGAACTCGTACGGCGTTGGGCGCAGTGCGACGGGGTCGATCTCGTTCTCCTGCTTGTAGTCGATCCAGGAGTCGATCAGATCCTGGGTGAAGACGCCGCCCTCGAGCAGATATGCATGATCGGCCTTGAGTGCGGCCAGCGCCTCCGGCAAGGAACCCGGCGTGCTCTTGGCGCGGCGCAGCTGAGACGAAGATGCCTCGTACAGATCAAAGTCGGACGGAGCGCCAGGGTCGATCTTGTTTTTGACTCCATCGAGTCCGGCCATCAGCAGCGCGGCGAATGCGAGATATGGGTTTGCCGCGGTGTCCGGGCAGCGAAACTCGATGCGCTTGCTCTTTTCGCTAGTGGAATAGGTCGGGATACGGATGGCAGCCGACCGGTTTCGCTGCGAGTAGACCAGGTTGACCGGCGCCTCGTAGCCTGGGACAAGCCGGCGGTACGAGTTGACGGTTGGAGCGCAAAAGGCCAGCAATGACGGGCCGTGCTTGAGGAGGCCGCCAACGTAATGGCGGGCAAACTCGCTGAGACCGGCGTAATCGTCCGGCGTGCCGAACATCAGGTTCTTGCCATCTTTCCAGATCGACTGGTGGACGTGCATACCCGAGCCGTTGTCGCCGTAAATCGGCTTCGGCATGAAGGTCGCCACTTTACCAGCGGCACGAGCTTCGTTGCGGACCACGTACTTATAGGTCTGCGTCTTGTCAGCAATGCTGAGGAGGCTATCGAAACGCATATCGATCTCGCACTGTCCGGCGGTGCCGACCTCGTGGTGGTGGATCTCGACCGGGATGCCCAATTCCGCCATGGTGAGCACCATCTGCGAACGCAGATCCATCAGTGTGTCGTGCGGGGGAACCGGGTAATAGCCCGCCTTCGGCCGGATCTTGTAGCCAAGATTCGGCTCTTCGTCGCGTCCCGTGTTCCAGAAGCCTTCGACCGAATCGACCGAGTGGAACGACGCCTCATTGGTGGAGCCGTACTGCACGTTGTCGAAGACGAAGAATTCCGGCTCGGGGCCGAAGTAGGCGGTGTCGCCCATGCCTGAGGATTGGAGATATTCCTCTGCGCGTTGCGCCACACCGCGCGGATCGCGGCTGTAGCGGATGTGGGTCACCGGATCGTAGATGTCGCAGAGGAGGTACATCGTTGGGATGGACGTGTACGGATCGATCTGCGCGGTTTCGGCAATCGGCATCATGAGCATGTCGGATTCGTTGATGGCCTGGAACCCGCGGATCGACGAACCGTCGAAACCAACACCATCCTCGAAAATGTCTTCGTCTACATCGGCGATCGACTTGGACGTGTGTTGCCAGGTGCCCAGAAGGTCGGAAAAGCGGAAGTCAAAGATCTTGACTCCCTCATCCTTGGCCATCTTCATCACGTCGGCCGGCGTTTTCGCCATCGGTGCTCCCCTCTTGATACGAACATCACGGACGGTGTTCGGCGCGCTGCGCTTGGGCCGCCCTTCGGCCCGCAACAACCTGAAACTCTAGGCAGTGCGGCTGGGTGCGTCATCGTGCAGACTGGGGTAATCCCCCACTGAAACATGTGCGCATCGACTAATTCCATGCGCATGGCACGAACACGCACCTGCCTTCGCGCGTTGCAGCACAACGTTACCCGCAGAGAGGCATCACTTTTTGTGCTTGGGGGACTGCTCTTGCGATATGAGTTGGAAGATGGGAAATCTAGGCGAAACTACAGAACATCTTACCAGTGATCCAACTTTGATGATCCAGTGTTGTGATCCATCCGGCGAGGTTTCCCGTATTCGCTACCGGTGGCCGTTGTGGGGCCACCGGAAGCTACGGACGGCAAGGGGCTAGATCCCCGAGCCCTCCGCACTATGGAGGTTTACACCATGGGGAACCAACATTCCAGACTGCTCGAAGCGGTCTTCGAAGAGCGAAGCCGTCTCATTTCGCGGCGCTCGATGCTGAAGATTGGCGCGGCCAGCGCACTTACGCTCGGCGTAGCGGGTTCGCTTCCGCTGTCGCGGATGTCATCGTCGGCCTTTGCGCAGGACATTGCGCTTGCGTCCGATCTCGATGTTCTGAACTACGCGCTCACCCTCGAGCATCTCGAATATGCCTTCTATCGCGACGGCATTGGGAACTTCACCTTCGGCGACGGTCCGTTCAATCAGTCGATCGACAGCGAGCTGGCCGTGATTCGCGACCACGAAGGCACACATGTCACCCTTCTGACCGATGCGATTACCAGCATGGGTGGCACCCCGGTTGCCGAAGCGACCTATGACTTCGGCTACGGCACCGATCCGCTCGCCTTCCTGGCCACCGCCGCGGCTCTGGAAAACACCGGCGTCTCCGCGTATGACGGCGCCGCTCAGTTCATCCAGAACCCTGATCTCCTGGCGGTAGCCGGAGGCATCGTGGCCGTGGAAGCCCGCCACGCTTCGTATTTGAACCTGATCAATGGCGTCTTGCCATTCCCGGCAGCGTTCGAGACTCCGCTGACCCCAGCCGAAGTGCTCGCGATCGCTACTCCGTTCATCGTCGGCTAGGCACGGGCAACGACCCGACAGTTGTTAGAGGAGACACTCATCATGACTCAGACACCCCAATCTTCCCCATTTGCATCGCCCATCGATGTGCTGAACTACGCGCTCACCCTGGAGCATCTGGAAGCCACCTTCTATCGCGAAGGGCTCGCGATGTTCGACGAAGCCGCCTACGTGGCATTGGGCTTTCAGGCTGGTGTCCGCGACTACATTGCGCTGATCGGTGATCAGGAAGCCGAGCATGTCGCTTTCCTGACCGCCGGCATCTCCGCCGCCGGTGGCACACCGGTCGCCGAAGGCATGTATGACTTCGGCTATACCGACCTCGCTGGATTCCTGGCGACCGCCGCCACCATCGAAGGCGTGGGCGTCTCCGCCTACCAGGGCGCGGCTCCCTATCTCATCGATAACGACGACCTGCTCACCGCGGCGCTCACCATTCACGGTGTCGAAGCGCGTCACGCGGCGTATCTCAACGTGGTCCAGGCCGTGTCGCCGTTCCCCGACGTGATCAATCCGGCCCTCACCTATGACGAGGTCATCGCGCTCGTCACCCCCTTCATCGTCGGCTAAAGCCGGTCCAGCTTCTGGCTTTAGCCGGTTCTCCTTCCTCATGACTACGACCCCGGGCTTCTGCTCGGGGTCGTAGTCTTTCGCAAACCGGCATCACTCTCCCACATCCGGCGCGGTGAGCGTCTGGCAGGGCACACCTTGCGATTTCGTCACACAGTCCCTCGCCGACATGCGAGAATTACGGCAGATTGATTCCAGGTGGCGTCCTCAAGGACGCGCTGCGTTCGGGTGAGACATGGCAGAAGCACGACCGGCAAATCGAAGCGAGACGACTCCC
>JBBQPB010000179.1:0-5028 GCA_038331435.1 Thermomicrobiales bacterium
CGATCATCCGCTTCGCGACCAGTGGCGTACCGCCGGCCTTGTCCAGGTCAGCAGCAGCGAAGCGGCCACCCGGCATCAGATCACAGATGAGCGGCGTACGACGTGAAATCTCGTCGAAGTCATCGATCGAAAGCTCGACACCCGCTTCATCGGCCAGCGCCAGCAGGTGCAGCACGGCATTGGTCGAGCCACCACTCGCGGACACACCAGCGATCGCGTTTTCGAACGCATCACGAGTAAGAATGTCGCGCGGTCTGATCCCGTTCTTGAGCAGGTGCATGATCAGCTCGCCCGCGTGGCGGCCGATTTCCATCTTCCGAGGATTGACGACGGTCTGTTTGGTGCCTTCGCCCGCCTCGAACTGCTCCCAGGAGACCGCCGGTGGCGATGCCGAACCGAGCGGCGAGAGCCCGATGAACTCCATCGCCATGGCCATCGTATTGGCGGTGTACTGGCCACCGCACGCCCCGTGCGACGGACAGGCATGATCCTCGATCAGCTTGAGGGCTTCAGCGCTCAGCTTGCCGGCCTTGTGACCGCCAATCGCCTCGTAGACCGAGCGCACCGTGGCCTCGTGCATCTCGCCGTCGATCTCGACCTCGCCCGGCAAAATCGTGCCGCCATAGATGAGAAAGCCGGGGACGTTCACGCGGGCCAGAGCCATCGAGAGACCTGGCAGCGTTTTGTCGCAGGCCCCGAGGCCGATAATCGCGTCGAACATGTGCCCGGTTGCAACCAGCTCGACGGAGTCAGCGATCATCTCTCGCGAGACCAGCGAGGTTTTCATCCCCTCGGTACCCATGGTGATACCGTCCGAGATCGCAATGGTGTTCATCTCCATCGGAAATCCGCCGGCCGCCTTGACCCCTTCCTTCACGGCATGCGCCAGGGTGCGCAAACCGAAGTTGCAGGGCATGGTTTCGATCCAGGTATTGGCGATCAACACCATTGGCTTCTTGAGGTCTTCATCGGTCAGGCCGATACCTTTGAGCATCGAACGGGCTCCGGCGCGCTCGACGCCGTCGAGGATATGACGGCTCTGATGCCGCATATCGAATGCTCCGTTCTGCTTTCCATTGGACCCGTTGTTGGAGGTCATCGCCGATCCTTCCTGGTTTCTACGTGGCTGAGCGCCGCACAGCTCGATCCTGGCTCGAATAGGTGATTAGTTTCGCATAGGGTGCGGCGAGACGGTTGAGCCGGGTCATGCCAAGCGGATGAACGATGGAAGCAAGCGCTCAACGCAGGGCGCCCAGCGCCGAACCGGCACCCAGGAAGGCTCTATGCTCCACTCGCGTTCGCCGTCAGCAGAATTCCTGGCGTGAGATTGAAATGATGCGAGACTTCTTTCTCAGACTCAACGAGATCCACCAGCGTAACCATGCTGCGCGAAAGCCTATGTACGGCGCGGCCACAATGGACAAATTGAGCGCGGAGGCGACGGAAGCATGACCGACCGGCCATCCCCGGAGGATTCGGAGGGCGATTCGCTCCCCGCAGGCGGATCACCGTCCGCTCGGGAAGTCGGTTGGGTTGCGCTCAAGCTCGGCCTGACTTCCTTCGGCGGTCCGGTTGCGCATCTCGGCTACTTCCGAGATGAATATGTGGTCAAACGGCGCTGGCTCGACGAGCAGACGTATGCCGATCTGGTTGCGCTCTCCCAGTTTCTGCCGGGTCCTGCCAGCAGCCAGGTCGGCATAGGCGTCGGAACGATGCGGGCCGGACTGCGCGGTGGATTCGCCGCCTGGCTCGGATTCACCCTGCCATCCGCGATCGCGCTCACGCTCTTTGCGCTTACCGTCGATCGCTTCGATGTCGCAAGCGCCGGCTGGGTGCACGGGCTGAAAGTTGTTGCCGTCGCCGTCGTAGCTCAAGCCGTCTGGGGAATGGGGCGCCAATTCTGCACCGATCGGGCACGAGCGACGATCGCGATCCTCGCCGCGCTGGCGATTCTTGCCGTCCCCAGTGCCTTCGCCCAGGCACTGGTCATCGTGGGCGCCGGACTCGTTGGATGGCGGCTTTATCGCGACGCACCACTCCCTCCACCAACGAACCACCATGAAGTTCGCATCGGTCGCCGGATCGGTATTGCGTGTTGGGGAATCTTTTTCGGGTTGCTGTTGGGTCTGCCATGGCTGCGACTCGGAAGCCCGGATGGCGCATTCGATCTCTTCGAGCGGTTTTATCGCGTTGGATCACTGGTCTTCGGCGGAGGACACGTCGTCCTGCCGCTCCTCCAGACCCAGGTTGTGCCCACCGGTTGGATGACCAACGATCAGTTTCTTGCCGGCTATGGGGCGGCGCAGGCGGTACCTGGCCCGCTCTTCACCTTTGCCGCCTACCTGGGCGCCATTCGGGGCCCCGAACCAAATGGCTTTGCGGGAGCGTCGATTGCGCTTGGAGCGATCTTCCTGCCGTCGTTTCTACTTATCTGGGGAGCGCTTCCATTCTGGGATGCGTTGCGCGCGCAACCGGTCTTCCGCAGCGCGCTCAACGGCATCAATGCGGCGGTGGTTGGCATTCTGCTGGCGGCGCTCTATACCCCGGTCTGGACGAGTGCCATTTTTCGTCCCGCCGACTTCGGTCTCGCCGTTGCCTGCATGGGCCTGCTCATGATCTGGAAGCTGCCGCCCTGGATGGTAGTGGTCTTCGCGGCGATTGGGGGACAGCTTCTGGCCGCTGTCCAGTGATCGAAATCGGTTGAACGCTTCCCGCGCATAACGAAAGCGCGCCCAATCCCTTACGGGACCAGGCGCGCCGCAGCATCGTGAACGATCAGGCAGCCGGAGTTGCGTCGGCGCCAACGCCGGCTTCAGCCGCTCGCTCAGCCGAGGACAGGTTGTCCTTGGAGATCAAAATCGGGGTGAGGTAGGTGTCGTGCTCGGCTGGCGCGGTGCCATTGCGAATGAAGTCGACCAGGATATCCATCGCCTGGGTCGCCTGTCCGCCCGGGAACTGCTCGACGGTCGCGGCCATCGTGCCGTCATTGATCGCGATCAATGCCTCTGGCAGCGCGTCGAATCCGATGATTGGGATGTCGAGTCCCTGCGCCTGTGCTACTTCGGAAACGCCGAAGGCCATATCGTCGTTGGCGGCAACTACCGCTTTCGGCTCCGGATTTCCTGCTAGTGCCGATTCGAAGACGGTGACTGCCTTGTCACGGGCAAATTCGGCAGTCTGGCTCACCACTACGTTGATCTTGTCCTGAGCGCTCAGAACTTCATCGAGGCCGGCATGCCGGTCGATGGCCGGGCTTGCGCCTGGCTGACCCTGAAGCTCGTATATGTCCCCTCCATCCGGAAGAATCTCGATCAGATACCGTCCCTGAGCACGCCCGCCCTCGACGTTATCTGCCCCAACGTGCGCGAGGGTCTCGACATCGGTCACGTTTCGGTCGACTGTGACAACCGGGATACCGGCGTCGATCACCGCCTGGATGGCCGGAGCCAGGGCCGCAACGTCATTCGGGCTGATGACCAACCCGTCGATACCCTGGGCGGTAACAGCTTCGAGGTCCGCAGTCTGCTTGGTCGAGCTGGGCGTGCCATTTTGCTGGCCGTCGAGCGGGATGAATTCGATGCCGCCCAGCTCGGCGGCGTGCTCCTCGGCCAAATTCATCATATGGACGAAGAAGGGGAAGTTCAGACCCGGAACCGAAAATGCAATCTTCAGGTTCTCCTGCGCGCCCGCCGGGCGTACCGACGGCAGGGCCATGCCTGCCGCGCCGGCAACCATCCCCGCGGCGGCCGCGCCCTTGATCAGGGTTCGGCGGTTCATCGGTGTGTTCAACATTGCGAGTCAACTCCTTTGTTATGCGCCCCTACCTGGAGCGCCGTGTGCTTTGCCGCGACTTGGTACGGCACTCCTGCAACGAACAGAAGCCAACATCGGAGGCAGGCTGGATCCTGCCGAAACGCCTAGCGACGGCGCTTTTTGGCCAGCTGGTCGAAAAAGACGCTAGCCACCAGGATGATGGCAACCACAATTGGCTGCCAGTACGGTGAGACATTGCGAATGACCAGGCCGTTGTTGAGCACGCCGATGAGCACCGTGCCGATCAGGGTGCCAACCACGCCGCCGACCCCGCCGAAGAGACTCGTCCCGCCAATCACCACTGCCGCAATCGCCTGTAGCTCATAGTTCTGCCCGGCAACCTGTTCGGCGGAGTTGAGCCGAGACGTCAGCAGGAATCCGCCGACCCCAGCACAAAACCCGGCGATGGCATAAACGCTTATGGTCAGCGCCACGGTGTTCAGACCGGAGAGGCGCGCGGCCTCCCGGTTTCCGCCGAGCGCGTATATCCAGCGCCCGTACTGGGTGTATTTCAAGACGATGAAAGCGATCAACACGAAGAGCAAAAAGACAATTACCGGCACCGGAAAGCGGCCGACGAACCCCTGCCCCCAGAACTTGAAGTCCTTGGAAAATCCACTAATCGGCTGGCCTTGCGAGAAGACCAGCGTGGCGCCACGCCAGGCGCCGAGACCGCCCAGGGTAACCACGAATGCAGGGATCTCCAGCTTTCCGATGAGAAACCCCTGGAATAACCCGATGGCAAGCCCGAGACCGATTGCCGCCAGCGCCGCCAGTAGCACTCTCGTCCCTCCGGGATCGGTAGTGCCACCAGCCAGCAGAGACCGCGATCCCTTGGCGGTGGCCGCGCAGACGATGCCGGTAAAGGCGACCATCGAACCAACCGATAGGTCGATTCCGGCGGTGAGAATAACGAAGGTCATGCCCACGGCCAGGATGCCGATGATCGATACCTGCCGCAATACATTCATGACGTTTCGCTCGGTGCGGAATCCCGGCTCCAGGTACGAAAGAATCGCCACCAACCCGAGCAGGAAGATTAATGGGGCGAACCGCCCTAACAGGTCGATAACCGAAATTTCTCGCTTTTGGGGCACTGTTGCTTGTTCCGCGCTCGTCGACATCGACGGATCCTCGCTCTTCCCGTTCGTATCAGGCCGCGTGCGCCCCAGCGGCGACACCGGTTGCCAGTTCCATCAGGCGTTCTTCAGATGC
>JBBQPB010000180.1:0-5005 GCA_038331435.1 Thermomicrobiales bacterium
GATATGGCCAGCGGCTTGGCTGGCTCAATGCGCCCGCGCGGGTGTTGCAGGCGGCGGCACCGTTGATCTTTGGCGCGGCGCTGGCGGCGGGGGGGGTGCAGGCCATCTGGTTGACGCTCGATGTACCGCGAGACACAAACATGAAGATCACGCTCAATGCGGTCGACGAGCTAACCGGCTTCATCTCGGCTGTCGCCTTCGTTCGACCGAGCAAGTCGGTGGCCGAGGTTACGCCACAGTCGGTACGCAAGAAGATGAAGGACAAGGCGTTTGCCAGGGCAATCGACCGTGCGGCTATGCTTCATGGGGCAGAGTTGATGGGCGTCGATTTTGACGATCACGTCGCGTTTGTCATTCAAGCAATGATTGACAATGCCGATACGCTCGGTCTGGCTGGGGTTCCACTGGCGACCGATGCGAGCTAGTCGCATAGCCGGTTTATTGGCGATGCTCTTCCTCGTTTCCCTGGTGGCCGCCTGCGGCAAATCCGAGGTTAAGACGACCGAAGAGCAACTTCCTGCTGCTACGACGCTCTCTTCGAGCGACGCGGATATCGAAAGCGGCTGCTGGACTGCAGCAGACCGCGTGAAAACAAAAGGAGATCCTGAATTGGCAAACCCTCAGCAATGGTCGAAACCACCCGAAATGCAGATCGACGGCTCGAAAAAGTACAGCGCACTGGTCGAAACGAGCCTGGGCAGTTTCACCATCGAGCTGCTGCCGTCTGAAGCGCCATTGGCGGCGAATAACTTCGTCTGCCTGGCGCGTGCCGGATTTTATGACAACACTCCAGTGCATCGCATCGTGCCCGGCTTCGTGATCCAGGGCGGCGATCCAACTGGCACTGGTTCTGGAGGACCTGGATATAAATTCAACGACGAGCCGGTCAATCTTGACTACGTGAAGGGCACGGTCGCCATGGCGAACTCCGGCCCGAACACCAACGGTAGCCAGTTCTTTGTGGTGTTGGACAATCTCACGGGCAAACTTCCAAAGAACTACACCTTATTCGGCAAAGTCACTGACGGGATGGATGTCGTGGACACGCTTGGCAAGGTACAGACCAAGGTCGGTCGCTCGGGAGAGAAATCGACTCCCGTCGATCCAGTGACGATCGAGAAAGTCACCATCACCGAAAGCTAGGTCGGGAATACCCTCGGAACGAATCCAATGGGAGCGGCGATCGCCGCTCCCATTTGTATTCGGCGGATTCTGGGGCGGAACGTCTATGCCGCGACGGCGGAATCGTCATTGATCGATTCGTACTCACGGAGCAGATCAACCCAGTGGCGCTCCCAGTTGTCGACCTCGATGCCATGATTCATCGCCTCGCCGATGCGGGCGAATCCATCCTGGAGACGAAGCTCCAGTTTCGCGACTCGGTCCTCGATAGTTTCGGCATGCGAACCCTGCTTTTGACCGGGAATCGACCTGAATGCAGTAGCCATAACTGGTTCTCCTGTGAAACAACGACCGGGGCTACGACGCCTTTGCCAGTGGCTCGACAGATTTGAGACGCTCGATGAGGGCCGACGCGTCCCGGCGATCGAGTTGGTCGAACCGTTTTCCAAACTGCTCTGTCACCTGGATGTCGATTTCCTGATCCGACATACCCTTTGACTGAGCCATCTTCCGAATGAAGCTCATCTGTTTGTCCGTCATCGATTGCAGATCGGCTGATTGGACGCGTCGCTCCTCGGAAATATCGATCAGCTGCCGCTGTCGCGCCAATCGCACCGGAGCATCGACTACCTTCTCTCGCCCTTCGGCGAAATCGAAATCAGGCGTGAATTGCGTTCCAAAACCAAGTGCCGCCAGCGCACGGCCAAGCGCCTTGGTCTCCGCCTTTTCCAGATAGTCCCGAAAGTCGTCGTATCCCTCACTGCCCCAGCCGGTGGACGAACCACCACCTGGAATAGCGACATGCGCCTTGAAGACGGCCATGCTGTTCTCATGCGAAATCAGCTCGGTCGAGATGACGGCGTCGGGATGCTGGGTCCGAAGCCACAGGACGCGCCATTTCACTTCGAGATAATCGGCGCCGCCCACCCGGGTCACGAATCGTCGGGGATCGAACGTATTGGTAGTTTCCATCTGTGCCATTGCCTCGGGTTCATACGGGATACGAACGCGTGTTCTATGCGTAATAGTAGATCAAGTGTTCTTCTGTGTCAATAGGGAATAATCCTGTCAACGTTATTTAGCGCGACGGAATTTCCCGAGATCGGAGAGGTTTCCACTTCAGGCTGTACAATTCGCCGGCTAACTGTCTTCATCGAACGAGGAGCTATTCAGAACGTGCGAGTCACCTGTTTGCAGGAAACGCTCCAGCATGCGCTGGATCAAGTAACCCGCGCCGTTGCGACCCGTACTTCGCTTCCCGCTCTCAGCAATGTTTTGCTGGTGACTGATAACGGTCGTCTGAAAATCGTTGCGTCCGATCTCAACATTGCTATCACCACCTGGATCGGTGCGTCGATTGCCGAAGAGGGTCGGCTGGCAGTCGACGCTCGGCTATTGAGCGACTTCGTGCATACCTTGCCGGCCGGACAGGTTGAACTGGCCAGTAGTGGCCGGCAGACATTGTTGACCGTCACTTGCGGCCGCGACCGGGCAGAGATCAATGGGATCGATGCCGACGACTTTCCGGAGATTCCGGTGGTCGTGGACGATGTGGAATCCACCTCGACCGATCCGGTGTCGCTTCGCGAGATGATCTCGCAAGTCGAGTTCGCCGCTGCATCGGACGAAAGCCGGCCGGTGCTCGCGGGAGTGCTGGTCCGTATCGATGGTGATCGCATCGTGCTTGCCGCCGCCGATGGCTTCCGTTTGGCCGTACGTGAAGGCCGCATGAGCCGCGCGCTTCTCTCCCCTATCGATATCATCGTGCCGGCACGTTCGATGCGCGAGCTAGGTCGGCTTCTGGGTGAGGCGAAGAACGAGGTGGCGCTTCATGTCACGCCGAATCGAAGTCAGCTGATCGTTCACTTCTCGGGTGAGAACGGCGAAGGTGAAGTCGAATTCCTTTCCCGTCTGATCGAGGGGACGTTTCCGGATTATCGGCAGATCATCCCGAATGATTTTTCGACCAAGGTCGAGATGGGACGGGACGCGCTGCTCACCGCGGTCCGACGATCCAGCTACTTTGCGCGCGACAACAACGATGCAATTCGTTTCGACGTGCTCACGAACGAGGATGACTCGAGCCCGGGCACGATCGAGGTGTCTGCCAATGCCGCAGAGCGCGGCAATTCGCACAGTTTTGTCGATGCATCGATATCCGGCCCAGCAGTGCAAATCGCGTTCAACGCGCGGTATCTCAACGATGTTCTTGGTGTGATTCGCACGGGAACCGCTTCGCTGGGACTGAATGGCGCCAATCAGGCCGGTGTCATTCGCGCTGGTGACAGTGACAATTACACACATGTCATTATGCCGATGGTGATTGGCGCGCAATAGGGTGTCGGTCCCGCCGGCATTGGCCAGAGGACCCTCGTGTATCTGAAGTCACTGCGTCTCACCGAGTTTCGACGCTACCATTCGCTCGACCTCGAAATCCCCGCAGAAGGGTTCGTGCTGATTGGCCGCAATGCCAGTGGCAAGTCGAGCCTCCTTGAAGCAATCGCCATGCTTTCCACCATGCGCTCGAACCGCGCCCAAGCCGACCGGGAGCTGATCGCGTGGGAGAGCGGTGCGGAGTACGGTGGTGAAATCGCGCCTTTTGCACGTATAGAAGCGAGCGTCGAACGTAAGGCAGGGCCAGCAGACATTGCCATCGGCATGCAGCTAGATCCGCAACGCGGCAATCACCTCAAGAAACAGATTAGTCTGAATGGAAAGCATGTCCGCGCAGGAACCGCTGTCGGTGTGCTGCGATCGGTGCTCTTCGAACCAGGTGACATCGAACTGGTCTCCGGCGCTCCGTCGGTGCGGCGGCGCTACCTGGATATCATGCTCTCGCAGCTCGATCCGATCTATCTCCGATCGCTCAGCCGCTATCTGCGCATCGTCGAGCAGCGGAATCGCCTGATCAAGAATTTGGTCAAAAGTGGTTCGTCCTGGAGCGCCGCTTCGACCCGCCAGCAGCTCGATTATTGGGATGGAGAGCTTATCAACGCGGGCTCTGCGATCCTGGCTCGTCGCGCTCGGGCGGCTGCCGAATTGACGAATTTAGCCGCGGCGCGATTCACCTCCTTCACGGAAGAATCCACACTCGCCGTGTCGTACGAATCGACGGTTCGATCGAGTGTGTTCGAGAACGCCACAACGCTCTCACTGGATGAGATCGAGCACCGCCTTGCCTATGACATGTCCGAGTCGATCGACCGAGAGCGGCAGCAAGAGTGGCGGCGGGGAGTGACGTTGGTCGGACCGCATCGTGATGATTTGACCGTGACCATCGACGGAAATCCTATCGGCGCCTATGGCTCGCGAGGGCAGCAGCGACTGGCAGTGATCGCCCTGAAGTTGGCGGAAACCGATCTCATGACCTCCACCGGAGCCGACACGCCAGTTTTGCTTTTGGATGATGTCTTTTCCGAGCTGGATTCAGTCCATCGAGGGTTACTGGCGAGCTCGATCGCCGATGTCAGCATGCAAACAATCGTGACGTCGACTGACGAAGCCGTCGTGCGAGCGGCAGTCATTCCACTCGAACGGTACGCCACTGTGGAGGCCGGAAAAATCCATTGGACAGAGTGAATTGTATTCGGGATCTCCGGTGAACCGCCCAGCAGGTTATGCTATACTTTGTCGCCGCGTTGGGGAGTAGTCTAACGGTAGGACGCTTGGTTCTGGCCCAAGTAGTTGGGGTTCGAATCCCTGCTCCCCAGCCATGAGGAACGCGCGCCGTGGCGCGCGTTTGTCGTCTCCGCATCCGCGATTCCCGCACGAGGCGCCAATCCGTTCTCAGCGGGTCGTTCTGGGTACATCAACCTCGCTTTCGGTCCACATCTGGAGTTTGCCCCAACATGCAGACCGCTTCGCTCGACTTGTTGGCCGGATT
>JBBQPB010000181.1:0-4996 GCA_038331435.1 Thermomicrobiales bacterium
TGCAGCGCCTGAATGATCGGCACCGATTTCACGATGGCGTTGACTCCCTGCGTTGCCCAACCAGCATGCGCCGATCGTCCCTGGATTGCGACGCGGAACCAGATAACCCCCAGATGCCCGACCGGCGCTCTCCGTCCGACCGACTCCGTGACCAGGGCGCCATCGGCGGTATCGCGCAGACTGGCGGCCAGCGTGCCGTTGCCGGTGCACTCTTCTTCGATGACGGAATGGATCGTCAGGTCACCTTTGAGGCGTATACCGGTGTCTTTCAGCAGCCGAGGCAGGAAGAGATTGGCCCCCACGCCAGACTTCATGTCATAGGCGCCCCGGCCGAACATCTTGTCGCCAACGATCTCGGCGCCCCAGGGATCGTGGGTCCATTGATCGACCGGCGCCGGGCTGACGACATCGATATGCCCGTTGAAGATCATCGACTTGCCGCCACCCGCTCCGGCGATTTTGCCGGTGACGTTCGGGCGACCGGGGAACGGGACACCACTGTTGCCCGCATTTGGCTCGGCCAAGACCGAATCGTCCAGATCCCAGACCTCGACCGTCTCGGTCGAACCGCGCAAATGCTCGGCCACGTATTCCTGCACCAAAGCCTCGTGCCCTAGTTCACTGGGGCGTTTCACAAGCTCGGCCACGATTTCGATCAGCTCGTCAGTGCGCTGATCGATTGCTTCGAAAAGAGTTCGCCGTGCGTCTTCTGAGCGTGTTGCTGTCGACATCTCGTCCTCGGTCGATGGTAAATCGATCTTTCGTCTGCCAAGTATCCGCGCTGTGACGTCGAGGTGCGGCATGACCTTCGGCTGGGAACCATCGCCGGACGCCGTGGTACACTCTCGCGGCATTGACGAGTGACGTGGCGCCATAGCCAAGCGGTAAGGCACGGGTTTGCAAAACCCTGATCGCCGGTTCGAATCCGGCTGGCGCCTCCCATTCCCCTACGATGCGGGTACTCCCCAGGTTCGATCCAGAAACTCCAGCACAATTCGGTTGAATTCTTCTGGCTGCTCGTAGCTTGGGAAATGGGCAGATTCTGCGAACTGGATATATTCGGCATTCGGCAGCCGTCCGAGCAACGTCCGGTTGCTGGAGTGCACATCCGGAAAATCGTAGACCCCGTCGATAAGCAGAACCGGTTGCGCGATGCGTTCGGGTTCGATGTCCGGTCCCGTAAGCAGATCCGGCAGCGGCATCGCGCTGTGCCGATCCCAGATGGAGCGGTTGACGCGCGTGAAATAGGCGCGCACCTCTGGAGCCGCTTGTCCGCTCCGGCGGCCCGTGCCGTCCACCCAGCCCTCGATCTCGATCTCATTCGCCCGGTCGCGCTCACCTCGATCCCAGGCGGCGTCCGCCTCTGTCCAGACGGCTTCCAACGCCACGGAGGTCGTTTCCGGGCGCATGACGGTTGCGCTGGCCAGGACAAGTGGCCCCACCCACTGTGGCGCCGCCAGCGCGGTCAGAAACGCCTGCGACGCGCCAAAGGACGATCCTACGAGCGCGGCCGGCGCTCCGGCTGCCTCCTCGATGAAACGGGCTAGCTCGACTGGGTAGGAAAACGGCTCAGTCGGGCTCGACGAATCGCCGTAGCCGGGAAGATCGACGGCGAAACAGGTGTACCGCGCCGCGAACTCTTCGATCTGCGGTTGCCACATCTGGCGGTCGGCGAGTCCCGAATGAAGAAAGACGACCGGCTTCCCGTGACCGGCTTTGTCGAATGCGATCAACGTGGTGCTCCTGTCAATGAATGCGTCGATTTTCCCCGGGAACGATGTCGGAGCGCCGCCGGGGTCATGTATGGCCATAGTACTAGCGGCCGGCAGTGATCGACCAATCGCGCTATGTTCCCGGGCGGCGTCGCTCTCTATGCTCGAAGCAGTCGCCGGGATGCGTGCCTGGCGTCGTTTTCTGACGTTGGGAGCGTAGACAACGAATGCTCGCCAGGCGCGTGCTGCTCGTCAACCATCAACCCATCTATCGCGCGGGCCTTCGGCTGGCGGTGGAATCCGCCGGAGGTTTCGTGGTCGTTGCAGAAGCCGCCAGCGGCTACCAGGCGATGCAGGAAGCCCAACGAACCAGGCCGAATCTGCTGCTGATCGATATCGATCTGGCAGGCATGGGCGGGTATGCCATCGTCGCCTCGCTCTTGCGCGCCGTTCCCGGCCGAACAGCGATCTTGCTGGCCGAAGAGGTCGACCACTCGACCTACGACCGGGCGCTTGCGTGCGGCGCGGCCGGAGCGGTTTCGAGCCGGCTTACTGCCGGCCAGCTTGCTCGCGTGTTGCGCCGGGTGGCGAGTGCGCAACCAATTTTCTGGGAGCCGGAAGCGCCCCCCGCACGGGCAAATAGGCCGGTGCCGAGTGGAATGGCTCCCTCCGGGCTGACGTTGCGGGAGATCGAAGTGCTGGACTGTCTCGCGCAGGGTTTTTCCAACCGCGATATTGCGGAAGCACTCTTCGTCAACGAACAAACGATCAAGAACCACATGACCTCCATCTTTCGCAAGCTGGAGGTCGAGGATCGGGTGCAGGCACTTTTGCTCTCGGTCAAACGCGGCTGGGTCGATTTCAGCGCATCCTAGGCCAGAACGCGAAACAGGCGGCGGCATTTGCCGCCGCCTGTTCTTGATGTCCCGAGGACAATTGGGAGATTATGCGTCGCCGAGGTACATACCTGCGGCCCAACCGGTCGTGCTGTTGTAGGTCACATTGAACCAGGCAATGCCGTTGGCATACACCGGACTGACGTTGTTGATATAGATCGACGCGTTATTTGGCATCGACGTCAGGATGGTGCCACTGCTGCTCGCGTTGGCACGCAGGTTCAAGGGACCGTCCGCCACGATGGCATAGTCGTTCAGGTAGATGCCGCCTTCGAAGAAGTCGCCGGCAACATACCCGCTGAAACTACCAAGGGTCACGATCGGATACCACGTGTAGGCACCAGCCGTCGTCGCGGCTCCTGTGACCTGAACGGGCTGATAGTTATCGGCCAGGGATCCAGTGACGCTATAACCGGTTCCGGGGCCAGAGCGAACGTTCACCGGCGGATCATCGAGCATGATCCACGAGTTCACACCGAACCCGCCAGACGGCGGTCCACTGGAGAGCGTCAGGTACATGCCCGCAATCCAGCCACTAGACGAGGTGCCGTACTGGATTTGATACCAGGTGTAACCGTTGCCAGCCGACGGTCCAGCAAGAACCTGCGCGGTCGCGCCGGTGCTCAGCTGACCGGTAATGCCATAGGTGGTGCCAGGACCGTTGCGAATGTTGACGTTGTTGGAATTGACGTAAACGTTGGAACCGACGGGGAATCCGACTTCGGCGAGGTATTGACTCACCACATAGCCGTTCGTGCCGTTGGCGGTCACGTACCACCAGTTGTACCCGTTTGCAGAGGTCGGACCGCTGATGACGCTAACGAGCGTGCCAGTTGCGAGCACCTGCAACACGGCCCCACTCGTATTGGGTTGTTGCCGTTGATTGAGCGGTCCATCGTCGACCACCGCGTCGGTGCCGGGCGTAATGGCCGCCGCGGTCACTTCGTCCTGCGCACTCACCGAAGAGGCGCTCCAGCCCGTTGATACGCCCATGAACGCGATGAGCGCGGCGACTAGCGCGACGCTTGCGCGATTCTGTACCCCAAGATTCCGCATCGCTCCCTTGCCTCCATTAGGTGCGTCCGCGCCCCCCAGCGCCTGGCATCTGCTGTTGTAATTGTTTCACTCGTCGCCGAAGGGGCGCACTGCGGTGACCCCATGACTTTCGCAGTACGATCGTGCGACCGGAATCGAGCGGGGACGTTGAGCTAGCCAGCGTTCTCGGATAACGGACGGCAACGAAATCGACTAACGAGCGAACCTACGAGCGCAGTATTGCATGCCGTTGACTCGATGGCAATTACTTTTTCGTGGATTTATCGGATTGGTGGAAATCTTTGGGGCGTGACCCGGCAGGGAGGAAAAGAATGCGAACGTTCGCGGTGTCTGAGCGGTGGCGAGATCGATGGCCCGGGGCAGTGGTCGCGTGCTTGATTGTCAAAGGTGTCTCGAATCCAGGTACCTCCCCAGCCTTGAGTGAACGGCTCGCGGACATCGAGCGGGAACTGCGCGCCCAGTATCGCGGGCTCGATCGCGCGGCGATGCGCGCGCTGCCCCCGTTCGACTCCTACAATCGTTACTACAAGGCGTTTGGGCAGAATTATCACGTTCTCCATCAGGTGGAATCGGTTGCCCTGAAGGGCAAGTCGATACCGCGGCGCGCTGCGCTGGTGGAGGCGGCATTTGCCGAGGAATTGCGCAGTGGCTTGCTGACCGCGATGCACGATGCCGATGCGATCGGACCAGACATTTTGACTGGCGCGGCGACGGGCTCCGAAACCGTAACGTTGGTCAACGGTAAAACCGTCGAGCTCGATGAGGGAGACATGTTCATGCGTGATGCGCATGGAATGCTCACCTCGGTGATCCGCGGACCGGCAGCCTACGGGCTCGTGACGTCTGAAACGACCAGTGTCGCTGTCTGCGTCTACGCTCCAGCCGGCGTTACTCCTGACGAGGTGACCCTGCATCTCGAAAGCGTTGCCGCGAACATGCGTCTCGTATCCGGTAGCGCTCAGATTGCGTTCCTCGAAGTTATCGAGGCGCACCCCGGTGCGGGCAACAAATGACGGACAGCGATGTGCTCGTTACTGGTCGCGCTCCGTGATCTCGCGAGTGGCGATATCGCTGCGATAGTGCATGCCTTCGAACTCGATGGACTCGAGGCGCCGATACGCCCGGGAACAGGCGTCACTCAGATCCTTACCGATGCCAACCACCGTGAGGACTCGGCCACCGGCCGTGACCATGTCGCCTTCAGCGTTGCGTTGCGTCCCTGCCTGAAAGATCACGGTTTCGTCGAGCCAGTCTTCCAATCCGTCGATGGGCTTCCCGGTTTCGTACGGACCCGGATAGCCGCCCGAAGCCGCCACGACGCCAACCGCTGCG
>JBBQPB010000182.1:0-4989 GCA_038331435.1 Thermomicrobiales bacterium
ATTGCGTACGATCTTCGCGCCAGTGGTCGATTGACTCGTGACAAACGCGCCACGTCCCTGGTGCGTGGAGATGAGACCATCGTCTTCAAGGCGTTTGAGGGCGGTACGAACGGTGACTCGACTGACGCCATATTCCTGCTGAAGCGATGCCTCAGTCGGCAGTTGGTCACCAGACTGGAAACGCCCATCCTCGATAGCGGCGCGAAGCTGCAGCTCGAGTTGATGATAGAGCGGCACCGGGCCTTTCCGTCGCAGCATGGTTGACACCTAACTTATCCTAACATTAGAACAACCATACAAGTGGAAGAACCAAAAGTCAACAAGATGCCCGGGCAGCCCGGAGAGAGGAATGGAATCTGTGATCGTCGATGCGCATGCCCACATCTTTCCCCAGCTCGCCGGAGCTTGCGGGTATCCAACGGCAGACGAGCACCGGCGTTTCTTGCAGCTCTACATCGCCACCCATGGTGAGCCGGTCTACCGGTTGCGGGATCACGCCATCGTGCCGGAGGCCGCCTCGGTACTCTACTCGGGCGGGCTCGATTCGTTCGACTCTCTGAACGACGATGCGAGTTTTCGGGTGGGGCGGTTCGGGCGGTTCGAATGGGAGTACGACGGGGAAACCTACTATCGCTCCTTCCTGCCGCCGTCCTTACAAGAGATGATCGCGCCCCCGGAATTCCTGCTTCAGTCGATGGCGCGGGCCGGGGTCGATGTCGCGGTCTTGCAAAACGCAGGGCTCTATGGCCGCTTGAACGCGGAGTTCGCAAAGGCGATGCGGGCGTATCCGGGCAAGTTCGTTGGTTTGGCGGATGTGCGCCCGGCCGAGTGCGACACCCCGGAGGAATCGGAGCGATTGCGATCCGCCGTACGGGATCTGGATTTGCGTGGAATTTACTACGCCAACCGTGGATTGATCGCGAATGGCTATCGGTATGGTTTCGACGATCCAGTGTTCGATCCCTATTGGGAAACGGTGCGCTCGTTCGGTATTCCGATCTTCTGGGAGATCCTCGGCACCCCCATACCAACCATGGAGAACTATCTGCGGGAGCTCGATCGGCTTGATCGGTGGTGCCAGCAGTGGTCCGATATCCCTTGTGTGCTCACCCACGGCTTTTCGCCCGACATGCTGGAAGGCACGATCCCCGACCCAGTCGCACGTCTCCTCACCCGAGAGAACCTGCTCGTCGAGCTCCTCTATCCCATCCACTGGGGGCGCTTGCACGACTATCCGTGGCCGGAGTTACGTCCCGTGATCGAGCGGCAGATCAATCTGGCCGGGTCGTCGCGCTTGGTTTGGGGCTCGGACATGCCGAACGTGGAGCGCAATTGCACCTATCGCCAGTCGCGGGAGTATGTGAGTCGAGGCCTCAAGGGCGTTATCTCGGCTGATCAGATGGACGCGATCCTGGGTGGGAATATGGTCCGGCTGTTCGGTCTTCCATAAGTTGAACCCTGTACTTCTGTACTTCTATACTTCTATACTATTGTAGGGTCAACAAGTTAGGAGGACTCTTATGGTTTCAAGTACGCCGAAAAAACGCACCGTCCGAGCCTTGCGGGGTGGCCAGATGACGATTCCAGTCGAAATACGCAGGGATTTGGGAATCGCCGAGGACACGCTATTGGATGTCGAGCCAACGGAGGATGGGGGCTTTGTCGTTCATCCAGTCGCCGCTGGGCGCAGGGTCGATGATGACTGGTTACACGAACTTTACGAACTTTTCGAACCGGTACGGCGGGAAATTCGCGAAAGTGGAATTTCCGAAGACGAGCTGGACGCTCTGATCGCTGAATCGGTCGCTGAGGCCCGGGCTCGGCGTTACGCTACCTTCCCGCCGAGCAATGTCACAACTGAAGAGCTTGCATCTCGAAGTGAGTGATGCTCCTGCAAACCTACCGGTGGTAGTCATCGATTCGGTGGGATTTGTTCGCATGGCGATCAATCCCGATGGGCCGTGGGGAGGAGTTCTTTCGCTCCATCAAACGCACTTCAAGATCGTGCTTTCCGATCAACTGCAGTTTGAAATCATCGATGTCCTTTCTCGATCAAAGTTCCGTCGCAGATTTTCGCCTTCGTCCCCTTCGGGTCGGGCGATTTTCTCGATGCTCAGCCGAGCCGATCGAGTCTCCCTCCCCTGGATTTCCAATGTCTGTCGTGATCCTGCAGACGATATGGTGATCGCAACGGCGGTCTTTGGTTGCGCCAAATTCACAGCAACCGAGGACAAAGACCTGCTCGATATTGGCGAATATCAGGGGATACGTATGGTGACCGGACTGGAGCTGCTGAAGATACTCCGCGGTCAATAACGACGAATAAAGACCGGGACGGTCAATGCGCTGACCGTCCCGGAATTGTTGTGTTCGTCGAGCTACGAGCAGCCGAGGCTGTTGCCGCAGTTGAGGCAGCGGTAGCAGGAGCCGTTACGGACGGTGATGTGGCCGCAGTTATCGCAGAAGGGAGCGTCGCCCATCATCTCGGAAAGCTGGGCGTCGAGCGCGCCGCTCATGGTGAGGGTCGCGACGTTGCTCTCGTACTGATAGCTGATTTCCAGCTCGCCGAGACTGCTGTGGCCATTTTTGCCGTTACCGTTCGTATGCCCGTTGCCGTTGGGCTTGACGGCCGCCGGCTCGGCCACGGGAATCGCCGTGACGACCACTGCCTCGGCAGATGCGAGCGGGGCTGCTTCGACTTCAGAAGTCTCGGCAGTTACCGCCTGAAAGGGCGCGTCGTCGCTATCCGTACCGTAGTCATCTTCGTCCGATTCGTTGAGATCGGGCGGAACCTGGGCCAGGTCGGTACGGCCGAGGTATTCGAGCCCGACCACGCGGAAGACATAGTCGATGATCGAGGTCGCCATCTTGATATTCGGATGCCCGCTGACCATGCCCTGTGGCTCGAAGCGCGTGAAGGTGAAGGTCTCGACGAACTCGTCCAGCGGCACGCCGTATTGCAACCCCTTGGAGACCGCGATGGCGAAGCAGTTGATCATCGAGCGGAAGGCGGCGCCTTCCTTATGCATATCGATGAAGATCTCGCCCAGGCGGCCATCCTCATACTCACCAGTGCGTAGGAAGACCTTGTGGCCGGCCACACGCGATTCCTGGGTGAAGCCGTTGCGGCGAGCCGGGAGGCGGCGCCGATACGGTTCCGGGTGTCCTACCGCGGACGCAACCGCGGCGGCGATTTCGGTGGCCTGTTCTTCCTCGACCTTCGCGAGCGCTGCGGCAACGGCAATCGCCACCGCATCGTCGATGCGTTGCTGGATCTCGGCTTCACTGACCGCTTCGGCTGCCGCGGCCGAACCGGAATCCGACTTGGCGGAAAGCGGCTGGCTGAGCTTGGAACCGTCTCGATAGATCGCCATGGCCTTGAGGCTCTGGTGCCAGGACTGATCGTAGGCGTCCAGGATGTCATCGACGGTCGCCTCGTTGGGCATGTTGATCGTCTTGGAGATGGCACCGGAGAGGAAGCTCTGGGCGGCGGCCATCATTTTGACGTGGCCCATGTATTGAATGAAGCGGGTGCCCTTCTTGCCGCACTTGTTGGCGGTATCGAAGACGGACAGGTGCTCGTCCTTCAGATGGGGCGCGCCCTCGACCGTCATGGTGCCGCAGATGAATTCGTTGGCTGCCTCGATCTCCGCCCGCGTGAATCCGATGTGGCGCAGCAGGTCGAAGCCCGGCTTGCTGCTCTCATCTTTCGCGATGCCGATACGGGCCATCGTTTCATCGCCAAGTGACCAGACATTGAAGGCAAAGCCCAGCTCGAAGACGCTTGGCAGGGCCCCATTGACCTTGTCAATATCGGCGTCGGTGAACCCCTTCGCCTTCAAGGTCTCACGGTTGATGTGCGGCGCGCCGTCGAGAGAGAGGGTGCCAAGTACGTAGTCGAGGATCGCCCTCCGCTCGAGCTCGCTGTAGCCGAGGTTGCGCAGGGCAGGCTCGATGCTCTGATTGGCGATCTTGAAATAGCCTCCGCCGGCCAGCTTCTTGAACTTGACCAGCGCGAAGTCGGGCTCGACGCCAGTGGTGTCGCAGTCCATCAGCAAGCCAATGGTGCCGGTCGGCGCCAGCAGCGTGGTCTGGGCGTTGCGATAGCCGTACTGTTCGCCGAGCTCGAGGGCGCGGTCCCAGGCGTCCTTGGCGGCGACGACCAGCTCGCCTGGGGCCAGCTCGGCATCGAGGCCCATCGGCGCGACGGTCAGGTTCTCGTATTCCTCGGCCGGCACGTTGTAGGCGGCGCGGCGGTGGTTGCGGATGACGCGCAGCATGTGCGGCGCGTTCTGCTCATACTCCTTGAAGGGACCGAGGAGCTTGGCCATCTCGGCGGAGGTCGCATAGGACTCGCCAGTCATGATGGCGGTCATGGCGCTGGTGAAGGCGCGCGCCTCATCGGAGTCGTAGGCCAAGCCGCGCAGCATGAGCGCGGTGCCGATGTTGGCGTAGCCGAGTCCCAGGGTACGGAAGTCGTACGAAAGCCGTGCAATCTCCTTGCTTGGGAACTGGGCCATAAGCACTGAGATCTCGAGCACGACGGTCCAGACACGAACCGCGTGCAGGTAGCCCTCGATATCGACCACGCCGGTCTCGTCGTCGACGAACTTCATCATGTTCAGACTGGCAAGATTGCAGGCAGTGTTGTCCAGGAACATGTATTCGGAGCAGTTGTGGACCACGATGCCGTTGGCGACGAAGTGATTCGTACGCGGCTCGGTCAGATCGTACACCGGCTCGTCACCGATCAACGTCAAGGACGCGACCTCATCGGTCATCGGGTCGGCGTAGGCAGTAACACGCGCGTTCAGGCTGGCGAGCTTCGCAGCTTTTTCGCTGCTCGGCATAAACCCAATTTCCTGCTCGAAACGGAACCGTCCCTGGCGGCTGACGCGCAGGCTGTGCATTGCCGACCGCGGATAGAACGTTCCCTTGACTTCTCGCTCTCCAGCGGGCATGCGGTTTCGATAAAGCTTCGCCTTGATG
>JBBQPB010000183.1:0-4955 GCA_038331435.1 Thermomicrobiales bacterium
TGAGTGCTTCATTTGGCGTCCTTCAAACCACCCTGCTCCTGATGACGACGGAAGCGCGTGTTCAGGGACAGGCGTTGGGAATGCAGGAACTCGCGATTGGCATTATGCCGTTCTCTGCGCTCGCTATCGGCGTCATTGAGCACCAGATTGGCGTGAGTCGCGCAACGCAGGGAAACGCGCTGCTCCTTGTTTTTACGATGCTGATATTGGCCGCCAGAGTGCCTGAGCTTCTGCGGTATAGTGGAAACGAGCCCGCAAAGTCACAACCGCATGTCGCTCCAACAAACTGAGTTTGCACCAAGGTCGCTTTGGAATAAGCCCGAAGAAGCGAATTGTCCCTTTGTATTCTCGAGCAACTCGAAAAGCCTCGCGTGCCAAAGCAGCGAGGCTGATCCGCGCCATTCATAGGCTGAGTGGGGAGTTGGCCGTCTTCCGCCAAGTGCTTTGCAGGAACATGGCCGACTTCCGGAGTTCAGCGAACCCCTTATACCGTTCCTCGCCACCCCCAGCCTGGCTCCTCGCCCGCTCTCCAACGACCGTGGGAACGACGAGCACGTCGGTGCATGAGAGTTTTCAGGGGCCAAACGTGAGTTGCTGCCGCATCGACCGAACTCGGCAGTGCAGCACACCATCAGAGAATTCAATCCAGGCGTGATCACCCTTCAGCAGCACCGGGGCCGTTCTGGATGTGCGCTTTTCGATTCCCAATACTTCTGCCACAGCTAGCCGTTGTCCCGTGGCAAGCACGACAACTTCGATGAATTCGTAAACGGGAGTAACCCCGTTGATGAATCTTGCCGCCTTGGTCGCTTTCCATGAGGTCGTTACGCGAAGATCGTCGGCGTCAGGGAAGGGAGCCGAATGTCCGATACCTACTGGCTGGGGCCAGGCGGAAACGGAGCACGATGGAGATGGAGCGTTCAAAAACTCACTCAGCATGTCCGCTCCAATTCGGGCGATCGATCGTTCGAGGGTGGGCATCGTCGCGTCAGACGGTATCGCCACACGACGTTGGGCAATGATTGGACCCGTGTCCAACCCCTCATCGGTGACATGCAAGGTGACGCCCGTACTATCGAGATCTCGGCGAAACGCCCAGAAGATGGGCTCGGGTCCCCGTCCGTCCGGGAGCAGCGAGGGGTGAATATTGATACTGGCGATTTTGGGCAAAGCCAGAACAGGAGCCGGGAGCCTCCAGGGAAAACAAGCAACCACGATCAGGTCAGATTCGAAGGTCGCAAGCGTGGAGACAAATGCGCGCGACAGCAACTCTCTTCGTTCTGAAAGCTCGATGATGGTCACCTGCTCGTTGGTAGCGAGCTGGCCCCTCCATGAGCATGCAGAAGCTGGCGCTCGCGGCGCAGTACTGGCCAAAACGATCGCGGCGGTGCGTACTCCCGGAGCGGTCAGCAGCAACTCCGCGATTGGTTCGGTGAATGCGCAATCCATCCCGAAGAGCAGAATCCGCGTCCCATCCCGCTTGCCTGGTTCTGCTGCTGCCATGCTCTGGTCGATCATCGAATTTGCGCCATCTGTGTCTCGATCAGCCGGTGATACACTCGCCACATTGCTACTGGACACTCGTGTGTATGAGCGAGCATTGATTCTCCGAGAGGAATTTCTCCATGGAACGAATGGTTAATTGCGTCAAGCTCGGCCGAGAATTGCCTGGGTTGGAAAAGCCGCCCTTTCCCGGACCACTCGGGGAACGCATTTTCGAGAATGTCTCCGCCGAAGGGTTTGCCCTCTGGCAGCCTCATATGACCATCATGATCAATCATTACGGTCTCAACCCGGCTGATCCTGAAACACGGAAGATGCTGCGCACTGAGATGGAAGAGTTCTTTTTCGGCACGAACGCCAAGATGCCCGAAGGATGGGTTTCACCAGATGCCGCTCCCACAAAGGGTGGTGAAGCGCCGCGTCGCAAATAGCCTACGGGTTCAGATTCCAACCGGATACCGGCCGCAGCGGAATCACCGAGCCAATTTCGAACGTGAGCCGGGAATGAGCCGTTCGCAATGCGTGTTCTGCCTCCTCCGGTGTCTTGCTCCGCGCGAAGATGAACCCCAGATAGCTGTCTCCTTCAGGTAGGGCGAGGATCCGCTGATTCAATGGCGCGGTGATCTCCACACCGGTGACGTCCTGAACGGCTCTCGCCTCGGCCACTCCCGTTACCCCCCGCAGGATTCCACTTCGAGGAATGGGAATCATCATGGCGCCAGCGGCGTCCGCATTCTTTATGTGGGAAGTACCGCGCATCCCCGCGGCGTGGCGCAGGATCAACTCTTCCAGTGACATTCCCGCGCCAAATTCGAGCACGCTCGAGCAGAGACCACCGATCGAGCGGCCCGCCAGTTCGATGGTCCAAATATCTCCGGTCGTGCGATCTATACGGAGTTCCGCGTGAACCGGTCCCTCCCGAAGGCCGATCGCTTGTGCCGCCTCAGCCGTTCGCGTGGAAATCGCCGCCTGCACATCATCTGGCAGGCGCGACGGCGTCACATAAATCGTCTCTTCGAAGTAGGGGCCATCGAGCGGATCCGGCTTGTCGAAGAGTGCCAATGTCTCAAGTTGTCCGTTGGTAAGCAGTCCTTCCAGCGCAACTTCGACACCTTCCACAAATCGCTCACTGAGGATGTCGTTCTCTTCAGGCGACATCCCTGACGCTTCTAGAATCGAGCGAGTCCGCTTAAATGCCGCGGTGAATTCAGCCGGGGTGTCGGCACGAATCACTCCCCGACTTCCCGAAAGCAGGAGTGGTTTGATCACGCAAGGATAGGGCACGGTATTGGCAATCGACGCTGGATCGTTGGCCGCCGGATGCTTCTGGTAAGCAGGAACAGGGACACCCGCGGCGTAAAGCCGCTCGCGCATGATGAACTTGTCTCGTGCGGCGAGCGCAGAGTCCGGATCGTTATGTGGAAGACCCAGATGCGCGCTCGCGGTTGCCGCGATCACTGCTCCGCGGTCATCGATGGCAAGTACTGCCAACACGTTGCCTCTTGCTTGCGCGAAGCTCAGGATCCGATCGACCGCAGTTTCCACATCGGTGAAGTCGACAGCGAGAGCATCTTCTACATTGGAAGAAAGCGATTCCGGAATATCGAGCGCGCGGATCACGTCCAGTCCGACGGACCGTGCCGCTTTGAAGAACGCCTCGGCCCGGTAGGACGCCGCGCTCATAACCAGCATCACAGACGGCTTGCGAGTGCCCCTTGCATGATCAGCAGACTGTTGCATGAGAATCACCCACAGAGCGATCAGCGCCAAAACAGTTCGAGACTCTAGCAGGCAATACTATCTTGGGCGAAACGAACTCCCCCCGTCCCCTAGCCAGATTGAGAAGAATCAAGAGCATATACCGTATTGTTCATCTTAAAGCGAGAAGCGGCCAAACCCGCTCGTGTTACGAGTGAAGCCGATGAGAAGCTACGTACGTACGGAGCGAATCGCGGCTCATGCCTTTGGAGCAGGAGTTCGTGAGTTGGCGCCCCGCCAGGCTTACTATCCAGGTTCACCAGGTATTTCCCATTGAGCACGAACTCCAATCCTCATGTTCTAACGAGGTACCCACGTGTCGATTTGCAAAAGATTTCTCCGACAAGAAGTAGAGTCATCCGTTTGAAACTGCCTGGCACTTCTGGAAAGGGCAACTATATGAAATCTTGTCGGAATTGGGCACCATGAAGCTTCTTCTCACCTCTGCGGGTATCAAGAATACGAGCATCCGCAATGCGCTGGTCGGCCTACTGGGCAAACCGATTGCCGAATCCAGCGCGCTCTGTATTCCCACCGCCAACTATGCTCAATCTGGCGGTGCCAGCCACGCATGGCAGTTCATCAGCGGACAAGAACCGAGAACCCCTATGTGCGAATTGGGTTGGAAGTCCATGGGCGTGCTGGAGTTGACCTCCCTGCCCAGCATCGATCAGGAACTTTGGGTGCCCATGGTCCAGGAGACTGACGTTTTGCTGGTGAACGGCGGCGATCCCTTGTATCTGTGCTACTGGATGCGGCAATCCGGACTCGCCGATCTCTTACCATCGCTGAGCAGGACGGTCTACGTGGGTCTGAGCGCCGGGAGCATGGTGCTGGCGCCCTACTTCGGGGGGGATTTCGTATGCTGGACTCCGCCCACCGGTGGCCATGAAACGCTCGGGATGGTTGAGTTTTCGATATTTCCGCACCTGGACAACGAGGATCTGCCGGAAAATACTATGGCCGGTGCTGAAAAATGGGCTGCCGGCATGTCGGGGCCCGCGTACGCGATTGATGATCAGACCGCCATACAAGCGATCGGCGGCGCGGTCAACGTCATCTCTGAAGGGCACTGGAAGCTTTTTGCTTCCTAGTACCAGGCGGCTCAGTGGATTTGCGTTCTGGTTCTGGCAATGGCGGACTTCCCGAACCCTCAGTCGTGCCTGAAACGGGAGATCCTCTGCGCATGGCCTCAACGGGTCAGAATCCCCAGCATGCGCGCCCGCAACGCACCCGTCCGAAACCCAATGTGCGTGGAGGACCAGCGCCGGTTAGCAGCTCCAATCCCACACAAAAGCCGGTGCCTCCCTTGAATCCCGTCGCGGGCGCGAGCGTCAGTCGATTCCCTTTCCGGCCATGGGATGTGATCCTTGCGTTGGCGCTCCTGGTGATCACCTACGCCTCAGTTTCCAGGCAAGTTCGCGTCGGTCCGGTTTGGTTGCTGCCCGTCCTGGTAATCGCGTTGTTGATCGCGCTCGCAATTGCTCATCGGAAAGAACAACGAACCGGGACCCGCCTGCTGGCACTCGCGTTAGCAGCCATCGGAATCATGGCAGTAGCGGCCAGCACAGCACTCCTGGTGACGCGGTTGCTCGCGGGAAACGTCGACGCACCCTATCTTTTGCGTGATGCTGCGTTGTTGTGGATCGCCAATGTCATCGTCTTCGCGCTTTGGTATTGGGAGCTCGATGGTG
>JBBQPB010000184.1:0-4944 GCA_038331435.1 Thermomicrobiales bacterium
GATAGGGGCGCATCCTTCCTCTCAGCCACGCACCGCGCCGGATGGATTGCCATCCGGCGCGGTGTATTTCCCCACCCCTGGAGTCACGCGGTACCCGACCGCCACTCCGACAACCGACGCGACCTGTTCTCATCGCCCAGCGCGATTCTTGACATAGAAGAACATTTGTTCTAATATATAGCCAAGCGGCACACCGGCGGATGGTGCGGGCCTGGGCAGCGCCTTACTGCATCCGTCGTGTGCCAACCTACGCATCGTTTGCCAGGTCAGCGGACGGTCCACCAGATCGTGCTCGCTCCTGACGCTGCATCGGTAGATCAATTCCCTGCTGCCGGTTTACACGCGATGTGCTCAATGAGAATCCGGCAAATATGATCTACATTTTCGCCCCCGCTGGCATCGGCTATCTGATCGGCGCGGTCGGCGGTCCCCGGCTAATTTTCCGATATGGCGAGCGTCGCCTGATGGTCTACTCGATTATTCTCATGATCGGCGGCTCCTTTCTGCTGGGAGGAATCGACACCGTCGCTCCGTTCTTCGCATGATTCAGCCCGCTTCGGCTCCTCGAGCCATTGTTTGGGGTCCAACTAAGCGACCTGGTGTTAGCGGCCGGGATGATCGCGCTCCCCGCTAACCTTGGGTCGACCGCAGCGAGCGAGGCGGTGCAGGTCTACATCAACCGGCACGTGCCCGTTGTCGAGCAGGGAGATATCTTCGGCCTGGAGCAGGTGCAGCAGAACGCGCTCGACCTCGCAACGGTCTTCATCCTGGGTATTGTCGCGACGATCACGGGTCCCCAGTACATTTTCTTCGTCGCGCCGGTCTTGGTAGGTGCCATGGTCGTGATGTTGGTGCGCTACAGCTTCCGGCACGCGGGCAACGTGCGGGTTGAGCGTGGCGGCGCGGCCCGGTTCATGGCCGAGGAGCGGCCCGAAGACAAAGTGGTGATCGATAACGAGGAAACGGGCAGCTAAGCTTGGGCGCCTGCTGCGGTCGCGGTACCATCTTCCGGGCGGAGCAAGCGACGGGGTGGGAGTAACAGGTTGCCGGTAGTCATTTCCATCGATGCCAAGGGGACGGTCGATCGAACGCTCGGCCTGGGTGACGTCGCTACCCAGGCATCCAACACAGACGTGATGCTGTGGGTCGATTTCTCCCAGCCCCCGCAGCAAGATGAGCTCGACCTGCTAGGAAAAACCTTTGTGCTTTCGCCGCGCGTGCTGTTGCATCTCACCAAGCCGCACCGCGGACCGCGCGCGGTCCGGTTTCTGCGCTGCCGGTTGGTCGTCATCTTCGACGTTCAACTCGATGCCGCCAGCAAGAGCGTGCAATCGTTCGAGCTGGTGCATCTGATCGGCGAGCGATTCCTGATTACCGCCCATTCCCAGGCATCCAACGTGATCCCGCTGGCGTCGCAGCAAATCGAAGACAGCATAAATACCTTTGGCTTCACCGTCAGTACGTTGACCTATTCGGTGCTCGATGCGCTGGTCGATCGGTACGACGCGGTAATCGTGCAGATTCAGGAGCAGGTTTCCCAGTTGCGAGACCGCATTCTGGAGCAGCACGAAACCGAGGGCGTCGACGATGTCTACCAGCTGACCAAACAGCTCGGGGATTTGCTTCAGGTCATGGCTCCGGAAGAAGAGCTGATCTCCAGCATGCATTCGCCCGACTCCGATGCGGAAAGCGATGAGCTGACTGACGCTTTCCGCGATGTGTCGGTGGACTTGCAAAGTGCGATCGATACGATCGACCAGTCTTCGACACTGGTATCCAATCTGCTCGATACCTACGAATCGCTCAAATCGGACGCACTCAATAACCTGGTCAAACGCCTGACCGTACTCTCGATCATGCTGGCGTTGGTGGCGTTGGTCCCGTCGATTTTCGGGATCAGCCTCAACGTCTCACCTTTTCGGAACGGCTATCAGGGCTACCTGATCTCTCTTTTCCTTATGGGAATACTCGGATGGTTGGTCTGGATGGTTGCCCGCCGAATCGGCTGGATCGCGTAGCCTCCCGGTTTCAATCGAACAGGTTGGCCACCACGGCGAGCGCCAGGGCGATGCTGCCCAGTGCCAACCCGAGCTTGATACGTCCCAAGGTGGTGTAGTCGGCCCAGAGCCAACCGATGAGAAAGAGAAAAGCAAATCCCATCCCATTCATAGCCAATACGGCGATATCGGGATCGTTCAGGAAAGAGAGCGGAATCGAAAGCGGAAGCGTGGCCGAGAACATCAATCCGAGGACGAGGACTGCCGCGATCAGATCGGTCCGGTTCAGCGCACGCCGATTCGCTTGCTCCGCTCGTGCCTGCGCCGCGAGATGCCGGTAGAACGTATCCCGCATCTCGGGATCGGCCAGTTCCAGCAGCTCGTCGTCGAACACGCCCGAGATAATCGCCAGGCCGCCCGCTTCGTCGGTTTCCTGTACGGCGCGGATGGTGCGCTCCTGATACTTGCGGTGATAGACCGTGCCGAAGAGTCCGAGCGCGGCATCCACCAACCCCCAGGCGATCGCCACCGCGAACGATGCTTCCAGCAGCTGATCGACCCCGGCCCGATCGCGCGTGACCACCAGCGTATTGACCGTGGCCAGCACCACGATGACCCCGCCCAGCACTTCCAGCAGACTGTCTTCCGGGCGCAGATAGCGCCCGAGAAACGCTTTCAATCGTTCCAGCAGTGCAGTCATGCGCGAATCATGGCACGCCGCCGCGCCCGCGTCTGCAAGGCGCTGACCACCCCGGCCCAGTTCTCGCAATGGTTCCAACATCTCCGGGAGTTTTGGCTGATCGAAGGAGCGCCCATTCACATGGACTTTGGCGAGTGGGACGTCCATTACGGCCGGGTGGAAGCGGCGGAGCCAATGGATCGGGTCGCCTATCGCTGGACCCACGAGGGGAAGAATTGGGACGCTGCGATTCCGATCGATGAGGGTGCTGGGCTGACGGTCATCGAGCCCGGTTTCGCCTCGCTGCCAGAGGAGATTCGCGAACGCACCCTGCTCGACAACACCCAGGGCCGGGAAGAGCAGATGGGCAACATCCAAGCGTACCTGGCATCGGCAACGTAGGAGATCGCCGAGTCGCGTCTGGCAACGCCGCATTCGTAGTGGCGGGACCTGTGCCCGCCAGCGGCTGAAGGCCGCCATTGCGTCTCCCACAACCTTGGCTCTGAACCAAAGTTGTGGACGCCTCCGTTATCGGGCTTCGCCCGATTGGCGGCCACAGGTGCCGCCACTACGGAGGGAATCGCCACATCGAAGAGCAAAAGAAAAACTCCGCTCCTGGGTTGAGAAGCGGAGGTTTTCTGTGGGCGAGCTACCCGATTCGCACGGCGCCCCAGTAGCGCGGCCCATAGTAATCGGAATAGATGCTATCGATCGTCACACCGGAACCTTCGTTTTCGGCGTGAATGATCAGGCCGTCGCCAAGGTAGATCGCCGCATGGGAGATACCAGCGCGATAGGTGTTCTGGAAGAAGATGATGTCACCCGGTTGCCAGTTCCCGTAATCGACGAACGTTCCCGCTGAATAGGGTTGCGCCTCGACCGCGTGCGATATCCAGATGCCGGTAACCATGCCAACCACGAATTGCGTGAAGCCGGAGCAATCGAACCCGCCCGGTCCCGCGCCACCCGAAACATAGGGATAGCCGAGATACGCCATCGCGATGCTCACGATGGTGGGACCAACCGCCGGCGCAGCCAGGATTTCGCCATAGGGCAACGCATCCGGATCGACCGCGGCCGGCGCGAATCCGACGACCTCGGAACCATCCGGCCCGCCAATGGGAATCGAGCGTGTGGGCAACAGATAGGGGGACGACCTGGTGGTGGCTTCCGTGGAGCTACTGGGGAGTGGGACAACGGGGAGTTCGCGAGCGAGCGCAGGAAGCGCGGAGGAGGAGAGCAGCAGGGTCGACCCTGCGGCAACAGCAACGATTGCACGACGCGCATGCTGCAACATGCGACGCCGCGCCTCGGCGCGGTGAGTCATATTCGGTTCCTTCCCTCTGCGTAGGACAACGGGCCGGACGAACAATGCGGATCGTCCGGAAGACCCCCGCGGGGCCCTACGTTGGTCAACGCTAACTGCAATCGCCCCCCGGCGAATGCCAGCCTGTCAGCGTTTTCGGTACGCCTCATCGGCCGGAATGGTCACGCACGTAAGCCAAATGGACGACTGCAACGTCAATTTGCTACGTTTGACCCGACGTGATGAGATCGGCATCGTAGCATGCGACAACATCCGCACACAAGGTGGCATCCTGATTTGTGAGATTCCTCGCAGATTCTATTCAGAATGGACAACTGACCTGCGAATAGCCGATCCGAACCAAGAGAGTGGGTACGGTACAATCGGAGCCTGGCAGACAGCCGTAGGAATGGCCGCCAAGTCGGGGCGGTTTGGCAGCACGAGGGAGACGAGGACGGATGGCGTACCGGTTTATGCTGGAGACTCCGCTGGCGTACTCGTCGGAAGCGGAAATCGCCATCACTCAAGCGCCGGCCACGCAGATCGTGACCAATCGCACGTCGTTGGCTGATGGCTACGACCAGCCGCGCACCGCGCTGACCGTGTCCGCTCCCGATCTTCTGGTGATCGGTGCCCTCTATGACTGGTTCGCGACGCTCGATCCAACGCCGAGCATTCGCTTCGTGTTCTATAGCGGCCGCCGTGTGGATCTGGCTGACTACGACGAGGGATCGCTTATCGCCGCGATTCGTCGCGACCAGCCTTGGGTCGATCGCACGATCCCCAAGATCGGCGATCACATCGCCCAGCCATGGATCGGCCCGGAAGCCAGCCGTGGCGCCGCCATCGTGAATGCCGCAATTGCGGGAGATAGGGAAACCTTCATGGAAGAGTCGATCGTCATCGTGGAAGAACCTCGGGTCGTCATCGAATCGGTCAACTACATGGCCATCAACGTTACC
>JBBQPB010000185.1:0-4939 GCA_038331435.1 Thermomicrobiales bacterium
TTTGATCAGGATCGCATCGCCCAGGTTGAACCGGTGGTTGCTCCCGCCTCCATGACGGACGGCGGCTTTTTCGAGCGAGCGCATGCCGGGCGTGGTTTTGCGCGTATCGATGACCGACGCGCCGGTTCCCGCGACCGCCGCCACGTACTCCGCGGTGATCGTGGCGATCCCGGAAAGCCGTTGAATAAGGTTGAGCGCTGTACGCTCCGCGGCCAGAATCGAACGGGCATTGCCAATGATGCGCGCGAGTCGGATCCCGTTGGTAACGCGATCACCATCTGCGACGAACGGCTCGAACACGACCGTTGGATCGACGCGGGCGAAAACCGCCCGCGTGGTCGCCAGTCCGGATATGACGCCGTCCTGTTTTGCCAGCATGATGGCAGACGCTTGTCGGTCAGCGGGCACAGTGGCTTCGCTGGTGACGTCTCCCAACGCGAGATCCTCGCGCAGCGCCAAATCGATCAGGTCGAGAGACGGGTCGTACGTCATTGAGTTAGTTCAGCGTCAGCACGTCGCGGAACGGTTCGTCGTTCTCGAATGGTCCGATCAGCGCCAGGCTCAGCAATTCGGAACGGAAAAGCTCCCTGGACAGATCGTGCACTTGTTCCGCGGTGACTGCTTCGATCCGTGCGGTTACCTCTTCAGGCGTCAGAATCTCGCGGTAGACAAGCTCCTGCGATCCCACCCAACTCGCCATCGAGCGGCTGTCCTCCAGCCCCATCAAAAGGCGGCCCTTGCGCAGCTCTTTGGTTCGTTCCAGCTCGTCCAAGGGAACGCCTTCATCGCGCAGCCGGGCAAGCTCATGGCAGATCGCGCCGATCGCTTCGGGCACGCGTTTCACATCGGTGCCGGCGTAGATCACGCCCTGGCCGACATCCTCGTACGGGCGGAAGTAACCGTAGACCGAGTAAACCAGTCCACGCTTCTCGCGAATCTCCTGGAAGAGCCGCGAGCTCATGCCTGAGGAAAGGACTGCTTCGATGGTGCCTTGCACGTACCGGCGCTCGGTCGTGAACGGCAACGCCGGTAGACCGATGCAAAGATGTGCTTGTTCGGTCGGCCGTTCCACTACGTGCAATCGTCGCTCGGTCTGCTCGACCTTGGCCGGAACGAAGTGGTCGGGCTCGCCGTAATGCTCGAGATTACCGAAATACTTCTCGCTGAGCTCCACCATATGCGCGTGATCGACATCGCCGCCGGCCGCCACCACCATGCGCGTGGGCAGATAGTTGCGCTTCCAGAAATCAACCATCTGCTCGCGTGAGATGACATTCACGGTGTCAACCGACCCCGCAATTGGGCGCCCGACCGGATCCACGCCCCAGATGACTTCATCGATGATCTCATGCACCATCTCTTCCGGCGAATCCTCGGTGCCGCGAATCTCTTCGACGATGACCGAACGCTCTTTATCGAGCTCGGTGGCGTCGATCACCGAATCGTTGAGCATGTCTGCGAGTACGTCGAACGCCAGATCCATTTTGGTGCTGGGAACCTTGGCCCAGTAATTGGTCGATTCTCGCCCGGTCCCGGCGTTGAGAATGCCACCCACGCCTTCGACTTCTTCCGAGATCATTTTGGCATCGGGGCGCTTGTGGGTGCCTTTGAACAGCATGTGCTCGAGGAAGTGCGATACGCCAGCAACCTCTGAAGCCTCGAAGCGTGATCCCACGTCGAAGTACAGGATGAGGCTGGCCGATTTCACACCCGACATCGGTCCGGTGACGACGCGCACGCCATTATCGAGCACGGTCTTGTGATACGGGGAGGGCAATGAAAGGCTCCTTTTTAGATTGCACTAGGTCTGGTCGCAACTGTCTGGTTGACCGCCTCAAGAAGAATGGTCAATGCCTGGAACGCCGCCTGATCTATAACCCGCCCGCGGTCCCCCTCGAAATGGAACTCGAACGCCTCCAACCAGGTCGGAGTTGCTATACCAATGTAAACCAGTCCGACCGGCTTGCGCGTGGTTCCGCCGCTCGGGCCAGCGATACCCGTCGTCGAGACCGCAATGTCGCTACCGATCAGCTTTCGAACCCCGATCGCCATCGCGCGGGCGCACTCGGCACTCACAGCGCCACGCTCGTCCAGCACCGAATGCGGCACGCCCAGGACGTCGTGCTTCACGGCATTGGAATACGAGACGACGCCTCCGAGGAAATAGCTCGAGCTGCCCGAGATCGATGCGATGCGCGCTGCCACCGTACCGCCCGTGCACGATTCGGCGGTGGCGAGCATTGGCCCCGTCCCTGCGGCGAGTAACCGGTTGAGCAGCAACTCAGGCGAATCCGGCATCGTCCCCGTTACCCTTCGATCCTCATGTAGCGGAAATCTTCCGCGTAGCTGACCGGCGGGGTGCGTTTCTTGCCGTCACCAGCGCCCCATTTTCGAAGCATCGGGGCCGGGTCCCAGTCGCCCATTTGGCTCTTGTGCTGGCGGAGGGCTTCGATCTTCCGGTCCATGACATCGGAAATGTCCACCCAGACATCGGCGTCGCTCGAGGTGGAGATGTAGACTTCTTTGATCTTGATAGGTTCGAGTCCCTCGGCCAGGAGTTCCGGGAAATAATTCCGATTCCCGGCAGCAGGGAAGACGGCTTCGACCGACGCAGTTGCCACTGCCCGGTGGTCCGGATGATTGATGTATTCGTTACCAAAGAACCAGTTGGTGGGGTCCTGGCAAACCACCACGTCGGCGCGGAATTCTCGAATGACGCGGACCAGATCGCGGCGGAGCTCCAAATCGGGAACTACCATGCCGTCCGGCCGGTTCAGCTGCACGAATGTGCCAATACCCAGAATCCGGTTCGCGGCCAATTGTTCGTTGTACCGGGTCTCCTTGAGCATTGCCGGCGTCATCTCTGGGTCGTCACTCCCGCTGGAGCCATCGGTCACCACGCAAAGGCAGATCTCGCAGCCTTCATCCGACCACCGGGCGGCAGTTCCGCCGGTGCCAAACTCCATGTCATCTGGATGTGCAGTAATGATCAGAACACGTTTTCCTTCCGGGATTTCCCGGGGAATGACGTTGTCCTCGTCCAGATCGGCTTCTGCCCGAATTTCCGCTTCCAACTCTTCCGCCACTATCGACTCCTCGTTCTTGCCTGTAGTTTCGACCATCGGAGAGAATACCAGCGCAATGCGGGTGACTTGACATCGCCGGTTCGCCCACCCAGCATTCGAGATAAGCGAACGTCAGGATGGCCGTTCGTAAGGTGAGGGCAACGTGTCGTCTTCGAGCAACTTCGCAACCGATAATCAGCCAGTTGACGAGATTCCGCATGTGAGCCATGCCATGGAGGACTACCTCAAGGCGGCCTATCGTCTGAAGATGGACGGCAAACCGGCAACCACCCAGCTCCTCGCCGACGAGCTTGGTGTTTCAGGGCCGTCAGTGACCAACATGGTCAAGCGGCTCGACGAAATGCGTCTCATGCGCCACACACGCTATCAGGGGGTCGAGCTAACTCCCGTAGGCGAGCGAATCGCCCTCGAAGTGGTACGCCACCATCGGCTGCTCGAGCTCTATCTGGCCGAAACACTGGGCTATCCCTGGGATCAAGTGCATGATGAGGCCGAAAAGCTGGAGCATCATGTCTCCGATGAGCTCGAGGCGCGCATGGATTCGTTTCTCGGCTACCCAACCCGCGATCCGCATGGCGATCCCATACCGACTCGCGACGGACTGATACCGGAAGACACCGACCTGCTGCTTGCCGAGCTCGCCGATGACACCCTCGCGACCGTGGTGCGTGTTTCCGACCGCGATCCGGTCCAGCTTCGGTATTTGGCCGAGCTTGGCCTCATCCCTGGCGCGAAAGTCACTATTGTCGAACGCCTCCCATTCGACGAGCTTACCCGCATCGAAGTTGGCGCCAACTCCCATGTGATTGGTCGCCAGCTCTCCCGCTCAGTTTGGGTCGAGCGCCCGGAGTAGGGGCGACACGCTCCAGCAATGAAGAGCAGTGTGCCCTCCCGCGACCCATTCCCGAGCGCAAGGTCACGTCAACTCTTCGAGAGCAACCGTTCCTGATCAGGTTGCCGGTGTGCGGCTCAACCGAAGAAGTTGGAGCAGCGTTCCAAAAGTGCTACCGGGGCTTGTCCTTCGATGCCAGCAGAAGCAAACCGGTAACCGCTTCCTTGCGGCGAAAGAACTGGCGAATTTCGTTCCATAACTCCGGATATTTGCGGTAGAGCTCCATCATCTGCGGACTGAATTCGATGTCGCCCTGCGCGCGTTGCTCGGTCATGAACTCGGTGGATAACAGATCGGCGAGAAAGATCGGACCGACTTCGACGAACTTTTCCCGATAGTACGCATGTAGCCGGGAAATCTCTTCGAGATCGAGTGGTCGACCGTCCGCATCGGAAAACGCCGCTCGCCAATCGACCGCGGCTAAAAGCTCGTGCAGCAGATCGATCTGCTGGCTGTCACGGACCCGGGCCATGAGTTCCACAATCTTTTGCCGGTCGAGCGGCAGCTCATGCGGCGTTTCGGGGAGCTGAGTCGAGAGCTCATCCGGAATGGCCTGGCGAATATCAAAGCTCATGGAACGCCTTTCGATCCGAACATGCCGCTGTTGCCGGCGTTTGTAGGATGGTTAGCCGCAGAAGCGGTCGACGGATGCGCATAACGTCCACAAATACGTTCGGAGCGAAAGCGCATAAGTTGTCATAAATAGTGAAAATCGGACGCTCCGTGCTACACTTCCAGAGATTTTCGAGCTCTCATTCCTGTACTAGCTGACTGCGTTCAGCGATGAGTGTGCATACAAATCGCGATACTCGGGAGTACCCACAAAACCCCGATGGAGAGTCCTACAAATGATACGTCCTCTGGCTACCCTCTTTGGGTTCTTTAGCCGGGACCTGGGAATCGACCTTGGCACCGCCAATACGCTCGTCTACGTCCGGGGCAAGGGAATCGTGATCTCTGA
>JBBQPB010000186.1:0-4918 GCA_038331435.1 Thermomicrobiales bacterium
GTTCGTGATCAAACTTCGTCTTCGCCGCATGGGAGCCAAGAAGCGCCCGAGCTATCGCATCGTGGCGGCCGACAGCCGTTCGAAGCGTGACGGCCGCATCATCGAGCAGATCGGGTTTTACGATCCGCTGACCGATCCGGCCACGATCACGGTGAATGAGGAGCGCGCGGCGTACTGGCTCAGTGTCGGCGCACAGCCGACCGAGACCGTGCATATCCTGCTGCGCAAGCAGGGGCTGATTGCCGATGACCGAGCGGAGCGCGCCGCGAAGCACATCAAGCCGGCCGCCAGCTAAGCTTTCTGCGGGCGGCGCGAGCCGCCCGCTTTTACGCTATTCGTTCATCGATTTCGGAGCGCACCATGTCGGTCGTCACCCCCGAGCAGCAGCTACAGGGTCTCATCGAGTACATCGCGGGAGAGCTCGTCGATTCGCCCGAAGATTTCGAAGTCAATTCCGAGCGGCGCGGCGGATCGGTGCATGTGACACTGCAGGTGAAAGAAGAGGCGATGGGCCGTGTCATTGGCCGGCAAGGCCGTATTGCCAAGGCGATGCGTACGCTGGTCATGATCACCGGGTCGCGCAATAACGTCCGTGCCAGCCTCGACATCGAAGGATAGCCCCCCGAGACCCGATCCTCCCCGGCGCCGATCGGCGCCGGTTGTTCCGCGCCCAAAAGGCGATCTCGCTCCAGCGCCAGCGCCGCCACCCTCGAACGTCGCACGCCGCCGGCCATCTCCCCCCACCGGACCACTTATCACCAGCGTGGGACCAGAGCCCGATGCACCGCTCGATCGCGTTGTCCTGGCGATCGGTGTCGTGATCGGCACACATGGCGTCGCCGGCGAGCTAAAAGTACGTCCGGTAACGGATGCGCCCGAGCAATTCGAGGGTCTGACTCAGGTCTATATCGGCGACGAGCCACGTCTGCGCAAGGTGCAGAACGTGCGCTTCCATTCCGGGAACGTGCTGCTCAAACTCCGTGGCGTTACGAATCCAGAAGAAGCCGATGAGCTACGTGGGCAGGCCATTCGTATATCCGGGAAGGATGCCATCCCGCTGGAAGAAGGCGAGTTCCTGCTCTATCAGTTGATTGGGCTGGACGCGTTCGACGAAGCAGGCTCCAAAATCGGCACTACGGTCGATTTGATCGAGACCGGATCCAGGGATGTGTTTGTCATTCACCCCGAAGGCGGCGGCGCTGACATTCTGCTGCCGAATACCGAGGACGCGGTGCTGGAGATCGTGCCATCCGAGCGCCGGATAGTCGTGCGGATGCTCGAATATCTCTAACTCGGCCTGCACGTCTCTCCAGATCTCCTGGACGAGCCACCGAGCCCCGCCTTCCACAGGTTCAGGTTCATGACGCACATGCGATCGCGAGTCGTCGCGTACATCTCGCTGACGCACTTCACCCCACTGGCAACTGTCGTCGCCGTTACCGGTCTTTTGGCCTGGCTGATCGGCGGGGCATCCCTGGCTGCCGGGGAACTTGGTCGCATGATGCTGGCAATGCTCGGGGGCCAGATCGTGGTGGGGGTCGTCAATGAGCTCGTTGACGCGGATAACGATCGGCTAACGAAGCCATCGAAACCGATGTCGGTGGGACTGACGAGCCAGCGCGGGGCCAAAGCATTTGGGGTCGCAGGGTTCGTGCTGATGGTGACCGCGGGCGTTACGCTCGGGGCTGCATCTTTCCTGATCCTTCTGGCAGGCACGGGGATCGGGGTCGCCTACAGTCTCTGGTTCAAGCGCAGCCCTTTCGCCTGGCTTCCGTATTTGATTGCACTGCCGCTCCTTCCGGTGTGGGTAGCAGTCACGCTCGACCGGTTCGAACCATCACTTCTCTTGCTCTTTCCGTTGGGCGGTCTGGCGGTTCTCGGCGTGCAGCTGGCTCAGTCGATTCCTGACATCGAGGCCGATCGTGCTGCCGGGATCGACAGTTTAACCACGCGGCTCGGAGAGCAGCCCACGCTCCTGTTGTGCTGGACTTCAGTGCTCGGATCGCTGCTCCTCGCTGTGATAGCGGTGGTGGCTGGCCATGGCTGGCAGACACCGATGTGGCTGGCTGGGCTGATGGTGATGGGACTGATTGCGTTCGATGTCGTCCTCTACCAATGGCGCCCCCGAACTGGGGTTATGGCGGCATTTCCGTGCATCGCCGCATCAACGGCAATCCTGGCGCTCGCATGGGTCGCGTCGATCTATCGGTGACGTATTCGCAGGGTGCAAGCGGTGTTCAGGGTCCCTTATCGATTCTGGCTGCCCAGTGCCTCCAACAGACAAGATCCGTCCGCATCGCTTGGGACGAGGGTCGGCTACAGCAGCGTGATGGTTTGGGCGAGGAGGGCGGCGGCACGCTTGCCAACTTCAGCGACTGGAAAATCAGAGAAGTCGGCGAGGTCGCTTTCGCGCAAGTATTCGTTGTTCGAGATGTCCTTGATCGCGAGGAAGGGGATGCCGTGCATGCCGGCTATGCGGCCAATCGCGGCAGCTTCCATCTCTTCGCACAATGAGCCGTGGCGGTCGTGCAGGATATCCAGCCGACTATGCGCCTGGGTCCAGGTGTCAGCGGAGACGACCGGGCCGAGATAGATATTGGGTAGTCGATAGGAGACCGCTGCCGGCCAGAAGAGCTCCTGCGGCCAGGGCTCGGGTAAATTCGTGGCGGCAGCGAGTTGGGCAAGCTCGACAAGGGCAGGATCGGGTTTGAGCTCGATCCCC
This sequence comes from Thermomicrobiales bacterium, assembly GCA_038331435.1. Classification (GTDB taxonomy): domain Bacteria; phylum Chloroflexota; class Chloroflexia; order Thermomicrobiales; family UBA6265; genus JAMLHN01. The sequence continues at coordinate 2,723 of JBBQPB010000186.1, forward strand.
TGCTGGTGTTCACCGTCGGTCTCGTTAGCGTAACCGGTATATCGCTCGGAGCCATCGGGCAAGATTTGCATGAGCGCGTGGTTGATGACCTCGCTAGCAATAATGACGTCGCCGGGCACGAGATCGCGCCGATGAGCGCCCGCGCATCCGAAGTTCATTATCACGCTCGGGCGTTCCGCTTGAATCAGGAATTCGGTGCCAGCAGCGGCGTTCGCCATGCCGATACCCGAAGTGACTGCAACCACATGGTTGCCGCCGATGGCGTATCGATCGATGCGCCAGGGGCCGTTCCGTTCCACGGTTTGCTCGGAGGCATGTGGTTCGAGCTGTATCCGTTCGCTCGACATGGCGACGACGATGCCAATCGTCATCTGAGTGCCGACAAGGTGATGGAGATGAACAGGATGATGAGCACGAGCGTTGCGAAGAGTGCATATCGACGCTCGCCCAAACGAATGAAGTTGACGGCGATGGTGATGACGGTGATCACCGGAACGATCAGGAGAGCCAGGATCGAGAGATCGATCAAGGCGGCCGGGTTGCCGTCGCGCAGCTCGCCCGGGATTTGCCGGAAGGGAAGCACGGTGGATGAAAGTTGCTGCCGCTCAAACAGCGACCAGGCGACACCGACGATGAAAAGCCCCGCGGCCACAAAGAATCCGTAGCGAAGCGAGCGAATCGCATCGACGTAGACAACTTCCTCGCGTTTGGTCTCGTCGTCCATACCCTGGATCACAGTCCCGGAATAGAGATGTGCAGTGCTTCGAGCAGCAGCCGCACGCCAAGATAGATCAACACGATCACAAAGACGATGGTCAGACGTCCACTTCGAATGCGGCGCGTCAAGCGGGAACCGACCTGTGCACCCGCGACGATTCCAATCAATGAGGGGATCACGATGTTCGGATCTATTTTCCCCTGGGAGTAGAAAACAAACGAGCTGGCGACAGAGGTGATTCCGACCATAAAGGCGCTGGTTCCAGCGGCAGCCTTGACCGGCACTCGCATGATCACGTTCATGGCGGGAACCTTGATGACCCCGCCGCCGACGCCGAGCAAGCCCGAGAGCACGCCTGCCACACCGCCGATCGCGAGTCCCCCACCCAAATGCGTGGGGATGTAGGGAACGTCGGCCTTCGTCGCCGGGTCGTAATAGGTCGCACCGAGTTGAAGGGGATCGGGTAATCCCGTGGGATCGGGTATCTGGGCGTTGCGTTTGAGGAGCATTGAAACGGCGGCATAGGTCAGAACCGCACCGAAAATGCCGGTTAAGAGTCGAACGGGTGCATGGACGGCGATCAAGGCGCCCACGAGCGCTCCCGTGGCGGTCGTGATCTCCAGCAACATGGCGAGTCGGAGATTGGTGAACCGGGAGCTTAGATGGACGCTCGATCCAACCACAGAGTTCGCCAGGACAGCCACCGCGCTCGCGCCGATGGCGATTCGGGTATCTACGCCGAAAAAGAGCGTGAAAATCGGAACGAGGAAAACTCCGCCGCCCAGGCCGAGCATCGATCCAAGAACACCAGCCGCTGCGGCCGCGATGCTCAATTCGATTGCCTGGGTCCAATCCACGCCCGCAGCGCTCCTTTCCTGTCCAGTGGCTTTGTAGCATGAACGCAGGGACGACCGGGGGAGACAATGCGAGATTTGACGCGGCACAGTCCGCAGGGGATACTGCCAGCATCGCCATGTGGCGAACTTTTAACAATCGAGTCCGTGCGATTCGGAGCGCTCGACGCGAGCGCAGCAAGGGGAAGCCGGTGCGAAGCCGGCGCTGATCCGCAACTGTATCGCCAGGCAGTGTTGCTGTCCGGCGGAGCCAGGTTACCTGTCCGATGTCGCTCCGGTGCCCTTCGTGAAAGAGAGGGAGGACGGAATGCAAACGGCGCGACATGAGTCATTCGACTCTAGCGTTCCCGTAATTTCGATTCACCGCTCGCAAGAGCGGTTTTTTGTTGTCAGGCAGGCGCGACGCTTGACCGCGACCGGTTTGCTGCTGTTGGCACTGGTGCTGTCGGCCTTTGCCGCACCAGTTTCCGCGCAGGACAACACCGCATCGGTCGAACGAGCGGTCCAGTGGCTGCTGACCCAACAAGCCGAAGATGGCGGCTTTGCTGGCTTTTCCGGCGAGAGCGATTCCGGCGCTACGGTCGACGCCGTTTTGGCGCTCGCATCGGCGCGAAGCGCCGGTAT
>JBBQPB010000187.1:0-4902 GCA_038331435.1 Thermomicrobiales bacterium
GGTCGCCAGGACAAACAGGTCGGGTGCCTATAGCAAAAGCCGGGATATGGCAGGTCCACATTCGATGACCTGTTCGAGGTTGTCGAGCACGACGAGCGTTCTCGACTCGGCGAGCCGTTCCGCCACGCGCATCAGCGTTTCGCCGGCATCGATGTCGCGAATGCCAAGCTCGGCGGCAATGGTCGCAAGCACCAGCTCTGGATCACGAATCGCCGCGATCGGTACGAACCAGACACCGCCCGGAAATTCCGCCTGGAGCTGTGGCACCAATTCGCTGACGACGCGGGTTTTCCCCACTCCTCCGGGACCGGTCACCGTGACCAGGCGTGTTGCCGGTTGGCGGATCAAGCGCGCAATGGCGGCAAGATCGGACTCGCGGCCTATGAACGATGATCGAATAGCAGTAAGTGGCACAGACACAGCGTCATCTCAGCGTTCAACTATTGGTCAGCATGATCGAGACACTTCTGCCTGTCGACCTCTTCCCGGAGATGGGAATAGTATCCGGTGCAGGCAAGGCGGCCGATCACCAGAAAAACGGGCGAAGCATCCAGTCGGTTCCGCTCCACGCCGGACGATTATGCTAGCCAGGCACGCAGCGGCGGTTCGCCACCAAGCAGATCAGGAGCGAGGATGACCACCAACCGACCACGAAAGATCGGATTACAGCTTCCTGAGGCCGAGCGCCTCGTCCGATGGAGCGAGATACGGCAGATGGCGCAATTGGCCGAAGCGATCGGCTTCGATTCGCTCTGGGTTGGCGACCACCTGCTCTATCTGCCACCGGGGGAAGCGCCCAAGGCGCCATGGGAAGCCTGGTCCGTGCTGGCGGCGCTGGCAGAGGCAACCGAGCGAGTGGAACTTGCGCCGCTGGTGGCCTGCACCGCCTTCCACAACCCCGGCATCCTTGCCAAAAAGGCAGCAACCGTCGACGAGATCAGCGGTGGCCGTTTGATTCTCGGACTCGGGGCGGGCTGGAACCCGCCCGATTTCGCGCCGTTCGGCTTTCCGTACGATCATCGGTTTGGCCGATTCGAGGAAGCGTTCACCATTATTCGCACCCTGCTGGCCGATGGCGAGATCGATTTCCATGGAGCCTTTTACGATCTTCCCAACTGCGTACTCACACCGAACGGACCGCGCGGCGGCAATTTGCCCTTGCTGGTCGGGTCGATCGGCGAGCGAATGCTGCGCGCTACCCTTCCCTACGTCGATGCCTGGAACGTCTGGTTCGAGGATTTCGCGAACGATCCCTTGCAGTTGCGTGAGCTGATGGCCCGCGTGGACCGCATTGCGGAGGATGTCGGACGGGACCCCGCCACCTTCAGCCACACGGTTGCGTTGCTCGTCGGGGTGCTTGGGTCGACGCATCGGCCGTCGGTCTATCCGTCAGAGGGCCAGACCCCGATCAGCGGTTCAACTGGCGAAATTGCGGAAAAGATCAACGTTTTCTATGACGAAGGCGTCGATCACATTCAAATTGTGTTGACCCCGATCACCCTGGAGGCGATCGAGGATTTGGCTCCGGTTGTGGAGCAACTGAAAGCCTGACGTTTACGGTTGCTCCGGGGCGCTGTCTTTCGGGGCGTAACCAAGCAGCCGGCGGGCGTGCTCGAGATCCCAGAACTGGCGGGGGTTGTCCGAGATACCGTAAACAGTGGCCCATGGCACGGTGGTCGCTTCCAGGCAGCAACCGATCAGCTCGGCGCAGTCACGCTGGCTGAGCCAGGTCGATCGCAGCCGCTCGAACTTCTGCCCGTCGGTCAGATCGAGCCAGAACGTGGACTGTTTGACCCCTTCGGCAACGGGATCGTCGTCGGCGCGCACTGAACCGATGCGCAGGTTGTAGACCCGGAGACCAAAGGTCTCCTGATAGTACCGGCCCAACGCTTCGCCGTAGACCTTCGATACTCCGTACAGCGAATCGGGGCGAATTTCGGCGTTCTGGTCGTATACGCGCGGATCGTCGAGGGCATAGATCCTCGGCGCTCCGTCAACCTCGTAGCCACCGATGGTGTGGTTGGATGAAGCAAAGACGATCGCCTTTAGTCCCGCCTGGCGGGCAGCTTCGTACACGTTGTACGTGCCAATCAGGTTGTCGTTGAGCACCGACTCCCACGGACTGTCGACGCTGATGGACGCGGCAAGATGGACCACCGCATCGGCTCCGTTGAATGCGGCGCGAATCGCATCGAAATTGCGAATGTCTGCCACGACGTTCGAAAAGTCGGTTGGACTGCGCGTGATCGAGACGAAGTCGTAGCGCTCGCCCAGATGCTCGCGCACCGCTGTGCCAATGACGCCCGCCGCGCCGGTAAGAACGACTTTCACTACTGGAACCCTCCACGATCTGCAAATCAAGATGACGTATCATCCCACGGCGCAATGAAGTTGCACTGTTCCGAGCCAGGTGCCTGTTGCCCGTCGCCTTCAGGTCGCGGCTTTTTGGTCCCTACATCGCCATACGCTCCTACCCCCGGAAAGATGCCTTGTCTTCGATTCGAGTTTCGCCACCGGCTGGAACTGCGCAACAACCCCTGCAAGCGCTTTCGCGGACGTTCACAACCGCTCCATATCGCTATCTTCTTTATGTCATAGAAATCGTGCTGGTCGCACTGTGGGCCGCCTATGTCGGCCGGAATTTCCTGGGCAGGAGCCTGCTGGAGATCAACTCTGGGGGAGACAATGTCTCCGCGTATGGCCGGTTCTTCTGGGACAGATTGGCCTCGTGCGGAACCTGCGCACTCTGGAGTGGACAGGTCAATGGCGGAGCCCCCGCGTACATCGACTCGAATTCCGATGTCTTCCATCCCGCCGTCGCGATTCCCGCGCTGATGGTGGGAACTCTTCAGAGCTTCAAGCTAACAATCGTCATCTGCCTTTTCATGGGAGGGCTGGCATGCTGGTGGCTCGCGCTGGAGCTGGGTACCGGAAGCGTGGCAAGGATAGCGGCGGGGTTCATGGGAGCGGCCGGCGGATACCTTGCGGGACGCTCATATCAGGGTCTGGTGGTGGTACTGACATCGGTCGCAGCCGCAGCATTCGTGGCGCCGGCATTGCTGCGGTTGCGTCGGGTACCCAATCGCAGAAGCGCCGCCTTGTTGGGTATCGTGCTGGGCCAGTTCGTGCTTGCCGGGCAAGGGTATCTCCAACTCGGATTCGTGATGTTGGCGCCGATCTTCCTCATACTTCTGGCTGGCGTATGGAACGAGTGGCGTCTCTACGCCTGGCGCGCTTTGCAGGCGCTTGCGATAGGTGCGTTGATTCCAGCACTATTCCTCTTTCCGTTTCTGCGCTATTACGCTGACTTTTCGAAGCCCACCGATCCCGCGTTTCTCAGTCACCAACCGTTCCACTATCTGGTGCTGAATCTGGTGGTAAACGACTGGGACTACATGCGCACCGACAGGCTGCTTGGCAAGCAATCCATGCCTGGCCTGTATGTGAACTATCTTGGGTGGGCCGTCGTCATCTTCGCGGTCATCGGTGGGTATCTCCTCTGGCAGCGTTCGAAACCACTGCTGCTGGTTCTCCTGCTTGTAGCAATCGGCGCGCTCTGGATCGGAAGCGGAGCGCCTTTTCAGCTTTTGGCGCGTGACTGGGCGCCAATCGCCTTTCGGGACTTTGCGGTTTCGATTCGCAATCCAACCTTCATTGCCGGAGCCGCGGCGCCGCCCATCATCGGACTGGCGGCGGTCGGGGTCGATGGCGGTCTGCGCTGGGCGCTCGGGAAGCAACCGCGTTCTTCCTTCGCCGGAAAGCACGCCTGGTTCCAGCGGGGAGTGATGTTCGCGGTACGTGGCGGCACTGCGCTTTTGCTCATCATTGCGCTTGTCAATCTGGAGCGAGGCGCTAACCAATGGCTTCTCTGGGAGCCCGTTACACAAGAGCGCGCCGACCTCTACCTCAATGCACTTGCCACCAATGAGGTCGCCTGGGTTTCACCACCGGACAGCGACTGGCGGCTTCAGATGCTTGGTTTCGACGCAGGTTTCAAGTACTCCGATGGTTGGCGGCCCTGGACCATCGGCATCTTCACCAACCAACCTTCGCCGTTCAAAGCGATCCGATTCGACCCAGCGCTGGCGCCCCCGGAAATGGAAATTATCGACGAGAACGCTGTGGGCCTGGTCTACAACTCCCTGTTGCCGAACCAATACGCCACAACGTCATCTGGCGGGGTCTGCACCGCGCAGGGAAAAGCGGGCAAGATTGATGTGACCTGTGATGCGCTGGAAGCAGGTACGCTGACCGTACAGGAAAACGCGTTCGCTGGCTGGGAAGCATCGGTCAACGGACAGAACGCCAGCATCGCCAGCGATCAGCAGTGGATAACCGTAGAGATCCCGGCTGGGACCAGCACAATCGAGCTCCGCTATCGCCCCTGGGATTTTTGGGTTGGGCTCTTCCTGAGTCTTTTGGGGATTGGCTTGGCTATCGCCATGCTCGTCACGCCCGACCGATACCGATTCCATTTTTCCTGGAATCGCCGGCCCAAACGAGCAGAACCCATCGAAACCGGCACATGATGTCACATCTCGGCAGGAAATCGGAGCCGATCTCACGTATAACCAAGAGCGGCAACGATGCCCACTTCGATGCACGGTCGATCGATTGACCGTACGAACCGCCAGGGAGCGCAATGCCCAGTCTTCGCCAATTCGAAAGCCGACCGCAGCGAACGGTCAGGTCGTTTACTCGTGAGTTCCTGGAAAACCTTCGCTATCACCGCGGAGTGGACCTCTACGCCACCCCAGTCGACTACTACCAGGCGCTGGCGTTGACGGTCCGGGAATACATGATGCAGAACTGGCTCGACAGTCAGCACGCGCAAAGCCGAACCGGAGCGAAAATCGTCTGCTATCTCTCGGCGGAATACCTCCCCGGGCGACAACTCGGGAA
>JBBQPB010000188.1:0-4898 GCA_038331435.1 Thermomicrobiales bacterium
TCGGGCCGGACATCGGCATCAAGATCGATGTCAATCAGGGCTGGGTCGATTCCGAGACTGCCGTTCCCGCCATGATTGCCTTGCAGGAGTTCGCTCCCGACTACATCGAGCAACCCGTGTATCAGGGTGATCTGGAAGGGCTGGCCGCGGCGCGCAAACAAAGCGGCGCCCGGACGATGGTGGACGAGGCATGTCACAGCCCGGCAGATATGCTCAAGATCGTTCAGCTGGGGGCTGCCGACCTCGTCAATATCAAACTGATGAAGACCGGTGGTCTCTATCCGGCCCTGGCGGTCGATGCCATTGCCCAGGCGGCCGGCATCGCATCGCAGGTTGGAACCATGGTCGAAAGCTCGATCGCGTCGGCTGCGGGTCTGCATTTCGCCGCCTCGCGCAGGAATATCAAAACCGTAGAAATGGGCGGCCCCATCATGCTCGCAGAAGACATCGGCAACGTGCGCTCCTGGTACGACGCCCACACAATCTCCGTTCCGGATGACCCCGGACTCGGCATCACCCTCGACGAATCCCGCATCCACCAGTTCGCGCTTGAATGGGCAACCATCACGGCCTGAACCACCGATCGTAGTCCAGAGCGTTTTTGCCCTCTGGTAGTGGCTGAGCCACTCGGCTTCTCGTAGCCCTATCGTTCACGGTAGGGCGCTGCTCGTGACATCAACGTAGCCGAAAAAATAACCCTCGCTTGACCAATTAAACCCCGTGCCAAACGCACAATCGACGTGGGAAGATTGTCCGCATCAATCCCGGGCGAATTCCCATGTTTTCGGTCTCACACGCGCCGCCCTCACACGTTCTATCTGTGACTACCGAGACGTACGGAAAAGCGTCAGGCAAAGCGGTAATCAGCAGCTTTTGCGGATCGCAATGTGATGGCGATCTGCGGCAAGAGGAGGAAACAAAATGACCTTTGTATTTGGACGTAAGCGGCTTGTTATTAGTTTCACCTCGGAGCAATCCGACCGCGTGGTGGATCGGTACCCCATGGCCTACTCGGCCACCGACGGCGAGCTCGCCCGGCTCAACAAGCTGGGAATCGGCGCCGCCGATCGTGTTGGACACGATGTGCATCGTGTCATGCATGGAGCCGGCTGGGTCCGGTAAGCAATAAAAGGAACCAAAACTGTGGATAGTGGAATTGCATTGTTGCTTGGGGTGTTGATCGCCCTCGTCCTTCTCGATCTGGCGGCCATGCGCTTCGGCGCAGACTCGCGTGACGGCCGCCGCAACTGGTGGTAGGCCGAGTGCCGGCCACCAACTGAATTCGCCTTCTTCCTTCCCACCCTTCTCAAGGAAAAGGCTCCCGGACGAATCCGGGAGCCTTTTCTGATGCTTGAGTTCAGGGCTATTTGGATCAGCAGGACGTCGACAACGGATTCGTTCCGGCCACTACTTCGGCGCCATCGGAAACACCGTCGGCGTCACTATCCGGGTTGGCCGGATCGGTGCCCAGCTCGATCTCGGTTCGGTTGGACAAACCGTCTTGATCGGCGTCTACCGAGGTGCCGGTCCCGGTGTCAGCCGGGGATGTCGGATCGAGCGGATCGTTCCCGAGGAAGAACTCCCATCCGTCGTCGATACCGTCGCCGTCGGTGTCGGCCAGGGTCGGGTCGGTACCGATCGAGCTTTCGAGCGCATCCGGCAGACCGTCGATGTCCGAGTCGATACCAAAGGAGTCCGTATCGAGCGGGTCGGTGTTGTCGAAGCCGGTCTCGATTCCGTCCATCATGCCATCGCCGTCCGTATCGGCATTCTTCGGGTCGGTGCCCAGGGTTCCCTCTTCGGTATCGGTCAGGTTGTCCCCGTCGGCATCGTTGGCAATCGGCGGTCCATGCGGCGAGGTGACCATGGCGACATCGGACTCGCCGCAATCGGTCGCGGCAGCGGCCCCGTCGGCCGAATCGGTTGCCCCCACCGGGAACTCGCCCAGGATGATGGTGACTGACACCGAAGAGCCCATATTGGTGACGCTCCCAATTCCGGAGATACCGGTGTTGTTCATGTCATCGATCCCGAAAACCACCGCGTTGTTACTAACGAACCCACCAATAACGCCGCATGCGAGCTCGGTCGCGTCTGTACCTGTGCCGGAGGCCACGATGATGGCCAGCGGGACATTGGTCAGCAGCTCGTCAAAGCTGACATCCAGCGAGGAGACCGAGGTTGCTACGTCGATCGCTTCGTCGCTGCCGGTGAAGGTCGCGCCAGAAACAGACGCGGCCGGCACGATCGGTTCGAGATCGACCAGATGGTCGATCGTGTCCGACGTGCACGTGCCCTGATAGATCGCCACCGGCAATGAGCTGACTGCCTGAGCGCCCGCCGATAGCTGTGTCATAACTCCCGCCAGCGCCAGTGCGCAGACGGCGAAAAGTGTTGTCCCAAACCGATACCTGGTTCGCATCGACCACCCTTTCAATCATCTCCCGACTGTTCCTGGCAGTTTCGCACAGACAGCGATTTGGCATTACTGCTGACGGCTTGCGGAAGATGCCCCATTGCCAGCGACCGGCGTGGGACGGTAGTCCTGCAAGAAATCAGGCAGATCGAAGGCCGGATGCGTGCTTTCGATCTCGATCAGGTCGCTATCCAGCCAAGCGTCCGGATCTTCCACCGGTTCGATGTGGATGACAGTCTCGGTACCGGGATAGGTTTCGGCTATCGCATCCTCGATCCGCTTGGAAAGTTGATGCGCGTCACGAACCGATTCCGCTCCCGGCACCAGCAAGTGCAGATCGACCGCTCGATGAGACCCGGCCCGTCGAGTGCGCAAGGCGTGGTAGGTCACGTCGTCTGGACTAACGTGCGCGATGACCTGTCGGATCTTCGTTTCCTCCTCCAGGGGAATCGCTCGGTCCATCAAACCATCGAACGAACCGCGCAGCAGCACGAATCCGATGCGGATGATGTTGGCCGCCACCAGCAAACCGACTATTGGGTCGACCCAGTACCAGTTGGTGACACTTGCCACGATCAACGCGGCAATAACGCCCACCGTCGTCCAGACATCGGTCATCAGATGCTGACCATCGGCCCCGAGCACCACCGACTCGTGCCGCCGCGCCACGCGCAGCATGGCGCGCGCGAGCACGAGGTTGATCAGTGTAGCAATCAACGCGATGAAGAGGCCGATGCTGACCGATTCGATCGGCCGCGGATCGAGCAGCCGCTGCAACGAAAACCAGACAATCGAAGTCGCCGCAGCCAGGATGAGCGCGCCTTCGATGGCGGCAGAAAAGAATTCGATCTTCTGGTGACCGTAGTTGTGGCTGCGGTCGACCGGGCGGGTGGAGTACCAGAGTGCGAACAGCGCGGTGCCGGCGGCACCGAGATTAACCACCGACTCCACCGCGTCCGAGAGAAGTCCAATCGAGTCGGTGACGAAGTACGCGCCGAACTTGAGCGCGATCGTGATGACTGCTGCTCCGATCGAGAGCCAGCCCCATTTCAGCAGGGAGGTATCCGTCGAACCGGTTTTACGCGTTACCAGCAGAAGATCCAGTCAGCCGGGAATGGCCGGCAGTCAGAGTCTAGAGCGAAAGCACCGGCTTAGTCAGGAGACAACATTGTTCTTCACACTGGCTAAACACCGAACGCGCCTGACCTGCTCGTGAGTTGCAGCCCGTGTGACTCTTCCGCAACGAAGCCGAGTGGCCTGGTCTCGAACAGCATTGACCCCGTCGTTTCCTACGCTGGTGAGCCATTGCGGAGTCTGGCTTGGCCGGGGGAGAGGGCCACGCCGCAGTTCTTTTTGTAGGCGAGGCCGGCTCATGCAGTCCCGGATTCGCGTTCGAGGAGCGGCGGACCAGCGTGTGGCGCTCGAAATGATCGGAGTCGAGCCAGTTACCGACCGGTCAGAGTGCCAAGCGTTGCGGCCAGTTCGATCAGGAGGGCATGCGCTTGACGCCCAGTACGGAGCTCAGCGGCAGGCATGCGCGCCAATGATCGCGCCAGCGCTGCCACTTGCAGTTCGAAGCGATCTTGCTCGTAGGGCGCAGCCCAGGCGGCATCGGCCAGTTCCGCGAGCTGCTTTCGGTCTTCGGCGTTGCCAGTGGCTGCGGCCGAGACGGCTTGTAACAAGGCGGAGGTATCGATGTCGGGTGGCGTGGACGTCTGTTTGCCGCGAAGCTCGGCCAGCAGGAGAACTGGCGGCAGCGCGCCTGGTTGCGATTCGGCCAACTTGAGCGCGCGCGCCAGCTTCATCGCCGTATCGGCGGTGAGATCGTCAGCGACGATGGAATCGCGCAGGGCCAACTGGGCTTCCGGAGAGAGACCCTGCAATGCGCGGCTTTGTTTTTCGCTTAGCCGGCCAGCGCGAATGTCGTCCTGAATGACGTCGGGGAGCTTTTCGGTGCCAAGGAGCTGGAAGAGCCGGCTGCGCCGGATTCCGACCGCAGCGGCGACGTGTTCCCACGCAGCATCGTTCAGTTGCACTTTGAGTGCCCGGAGCGCCTGGGCGCGGTCGACCGCGTTCAGATCCTCGCGGACAACGTTTTCCATCAATTGCTGGATCAGCCGGTGGGCTTCATCGACCTCGCGCACGATAGCCGGAATGGTTTTCTGGTCCGCATCGTGCGAGGCACGCCAGCGCCGTTCGCCATGCACGATGACGTAGATGTCGTTTGGTTCGTCATATCGCACCACGATCGGCTGGAGTACCCCTTCGAGGGTGATGCTGGAAGCCAGCTCTTGCAGGCGAACGGGATCGAAAGTGCGCCGAGGCTGATCGGGATCGGCAACGATCCGATCGAGGCGAATCTCCTTGGCGGTTGGCATATCGGTCACACCGACCGCTTGCGCGCGCCCGTCCTCGAAAAGGGCGTCGACCGTGAACCGACGCTTCCCCTTGTTCGTCTTTACTGCCGTCTTGGTTGGGGGTG
>JBBQPB010000189.1:0-4882 GCA_038331435.1 Thermomicrobiales bacterium
GGTTTTCGGCACCCGTTGCACCATTCTCGAGAATCGACGACGTTCAATTCGCTAACCATACGACGTACGCGCTACCTCGGATCAGACGCCCTGGGCAGTCGCCGGATAGTAGTAGGGATCGACTCCACCCTTCAACTCTCCGTTGGGGGTTCGCTCGACACAGGCTGGCGACGCGAAATCGCCAAAAAACAGTGTTTCGTCGCGCACGGATACACGATGCCCGAGCGAAGCGAGTCCATCGACAGTCGCCTTCGACATGCGACTGCTGATGTACAGCGAAGCCGTGGAACGATCGATGCGCGGAAAGCTAACGGCCTCCTGCATCGACAGATCATGATCAACCAGGTTCATGGCGACTTGCGCAAGGCAGTTCATGATGCGCCGCCCACCACTCGCTCCGAGCGCGGCCACCACTTCGCCGTTGCGGGTCAGGATCGCCGGAGACATGTTGGACAGTGGTTTCTTGCCGCCTTCGATCGAATTCGGGCGTCCCGGTTCCGGATCGAACCACATCATGCCGTTGTTCATGATGATCCCCGTCTCGGGCACGGTGACGCGGCTGCCCCAGAGACTGAGCAGGGTTTGCGTCAGAGAGACGGCCACGCCATCTTTGTCGATAACGCTCAAATGGGTGGTGCTGCCGCCGCTGGAATAGTCGGGCATCGAACCCGTCAACCCGTGCGAGATGCCGAGCTGCTCCCTGGTGCCGGCGCGCAGATTGCCAATGCGATCTTGATGCATGTCTTCGCAGCGAGCATCGAGATACGCATCGGAAAGCAATGCCTGAATCGGGACTTCGACGAAGCTCGGGTCAGCCAGATACGCGAACCGGTCGGCGAATGCGATAGCGAACGCCTGGGCACACAGGTGCAGCGCTTCGACCGAATTGTGGGGCACCTGAGACAGGTCGAAACCGTCGAGGAGCCCGAGCGATTCGAGCAGGGTCGGTCCGCCGGTTCCATAGTGGGTGGTGACCACCTGATGGCCGTTGTAGGTACCGATCAGGGCGTCCTCGATGGTCGCGTTGTATCCTGCGAAATCATCCAGTGAGAAATTCGCGCCGAGCCCATTGAGGTAGGTGACGATCTTCTGTGCGGTCGGGCCCTCGTAAAAAGCGCGCACACCTTCCTTGGCAATCGTTTCGAGCGTGTCGGCCAACTCGCGCTGTTTCAGCAGGGTTGGATTATCCTGCGACGCCGACCAGGGGACGATACCGTCTGGGCAAAGCAATGCCTCGGTCGCGTCGAACTTGCGCAAGTTTGCGAGATCGCGGGCAATCTCCAGCGAGGTATGCCAGGAGACGGGATAGCCATGGCGCGCCAGATCGATCGCAGGATTCAACGCTTCCGCGAAGGAGTAGGTGCCGTACTTTTGCAGCGCCAGGGCCAATCCCGCGGGCGTGCCGGGCACGCAGACAGATTTTGCGCCGATGATATTGGCGCCGCCGACCACGCCAGGCCAGCCGAACAGCTCGCCGTCTGGCTTGCCCCCGGAAAGTGGAAACATCTCCGGCTTCGCGGAGAGCGGAGCAACCATCGGAAAGGAAACAACGGACGATTCACCGCTCGTGCTATCGTGCCGAACGAGGAATCCGCCCCCGCCGAACCCGTTCATCCAGGGTTCTACGACCGCCGACACTGCAGCAGTGACCACGGCCGCATCCACCGCATTCCCACCGTTTTGCAGCACCTTCGCACCGAACTCCGCGGCAAGCGGGGTCTTGGCCGCCACCACGCCGGCTTCGGAAATTGCCTCGAACCGTCCCAATCGCCATCGGCTGATTGACGCCATTGTTCCTCGCTCCTTCTTCCTCTCGACGCGCCGTTAGGCGCTGAGGGGATCATACCGGAGCGGAATAACGCCGGGAGCCTCCGGTATCAGAAGTGGAATTTCCAACTGCGATGGGAGGGCCCGCAAAGGCAACGGTTCGGGTGGAGTGCGCCGCTCGGCCAGTGAGAGACCGAAGCGCGCGCGAGCGGTGCCAGCCCGGTCTTCGATACGTTCCTGAATGCGTTCCGGGAGATGCTGGCCCTCCATGCGGCGGAGATACCACGGCAGCAGCGTGGGAAACTCACGTTCGATGAACGCGTAGAAGTGATTGCGGACCGGCGGGGCGAGACGCAAAGGTCCGGCCCAAAAGGTGCTTGCGCCGGCAATCGCGGCAGCTTCGGCAACCGCATCGATCTGATCCTGCCGGTCGTTCAAACCGGGCATCACGGGAGCCATCATGACTCCACAGGAAATGCCGGCCGTTGCCAGCGTTTCCAACGCCTTGAGCCGGAGACTTGGCGGAAACGCGCCCGGTTCGATTTTGTCGGAAAGCGATTCGTCAACGGTGGTGACGGTGAAATAGATGCGGACCTGTGCGTGCCTGGCAATCTCCGTCAGCAGATCGAGATCGCGCACCATCAGCCCGGATTTGGTAACCACGCTGAACGGTTGCTTGTGCTCCAGCATCACTGCGAGACAGCTTCTGGTGAGCCGAAAGCGCTTTTCAGCCGCTTGATAGGCATCGGTGGCGGTGCCGATTGCGATCGATTCGCCTGCCCATCCGGGTCGACTGAGCTCGCGGTCGAGCACCTCGACAATGTTGCTCTTGACGAAGATCTGGTTCTCGAAATCCGAATCGGCATTGAGGCCGAGAAAGGTGTGAGTTTCCCGCGCGTAGCAATAGTGGCACGCGTGCACGCAACCGCGGTAGGGATTGAGCGACCATTTGAAGGGCATACCGTGGACGCGGTTGACGGCCGTCTTGCAACGGGAGTCGACGTAGTTTGTGCCAGCCATGCGAGGATACTAGCACAAATGTTCTTTGCGAGGCGGAATGGCTCACTCGTGATCAAAACAGTCGTGCTTGGCTATGGGTTGATAAAGAAAGCCAATTCAGACGTGAAGGTAATTGGCGAGAGAGCGAGGCAGCGATGACCAGGGTTACGAAGGGAAGGGGACGGTAGGCGGTTGGGTTTCGACGCCAAGGATTGTGTTGTCAGGAGTCGTCACGAGGGCGTCGTTTCTGCCGACCTGCATGCGGTACTTGTCTCGCAGCTCGGCTTCCCGATCGATACGGGCACGTTCGCCGGCACTGACGGCTGAGTCGACGAGATCTTGCCCTTCCTTACGCAGATCGTTGCCGCTGCGGGGAGCCGTGAGATAGGCAACGCCCGCGCCGGCTACCGCGCCGACGGCAACTCCAGCCGCAAAGTCGACGACACGTTTGATTGCGTTGATGATCATCGTCTTAGCCTCGCGCCTGACAAACCACTCTCGGCGGCGAGTGTACCAAATGACTGGGCCATGGTCGCTAGAATGGGCGAATTGCAACGAGGAGGAGTGGGATGCGAGTCTATCTGAGCGGTCCGATGTTTTCGCAGGCGGATCAGGAATACAACCTGCGGCTGGCGGCCAAGGTTCGCGCCCTGGGATTCGAGGTCTATTGCCCGAACGAAAGCGAGCCAATCAACAATAAAGTACGTCCCGAGATCACCGCCCAGATGATCTATCAATGGGACATTGCGGAGCTCGAAAACTGCAACGTTGTGCTCTGCCAGCTTAGCGAGGACTCGGGAACCAATTGGGAGGCGGGATATTTCGACTGCCTCTGCCGGCATGTCGATCCCAATCGCTATTGGGGAATCGTTGGCCACGCCAGCGATATGCGCTTCAAATCGCCGCCGCACCCGGACAAGCATGGAGTGGAGAATCAGGCCGGTAACGCCAATGCGCTGGTGATCGGGGGTTTCCAGCAATCACTGGGGGTCTACCTCTACGAGACCGAGGTGCTGGATCGGCTGGTGGAAATCGCCGCCGAGCGGGATGGTGCCTGAACACTGCGCACCAATGGTGCGCTGTTCCAGCGAGAGCGATTCCTTACGTTGTTCAGGAGGATAGAAGGGAAACGTCCGGGTCGATCGACCCGGACGTCCAACCAGCATTTTTTGGCTGCCTGCTCGATTAGTCGTCGCGGGACATGCCGGTCAGCAACATGACCCAATAAAGCAGTGACAAGAGCGAGGCGAGGAAACCAGCGACATAGGTCCAGGCCGCCGCGCCGAGCACGTTGTCCACACCCTGGCTTTCCTGGCCACCCGCGACACCGCCATCAACGATACCGGCTTGCACCAACGCCACCTTGGCACGGCTCGATGCATTGAACTCGACCGGCAACGTGACCAGCGCGAAGAGCGTTGCCAGCCCGAACAGCGCGACGCCCACCCAGCCCATGGTGATGCTGCCGAGCATGACTCCCGCAATCAGCACGAAGAATCCCAGATTGGAGCCAATCGAGACGGCTGGCACGATTGCGGTGCGTGCCTTCAGCGGCGCGTAGCCTTGCTGATGTTGGATCGCGTGACCGGCCTCGTGGGCTGCGATGGCCACCGCGGCTACCGAGCGGCCGTTGTAAACGCCTTCGGACAGCGCCAGCTTGCGGTGACGCGGATCGTAGTGATCACTGAGCACGCCCTTGGCCACTTCCACGGGAACTGACTGCAATCCTTCGGTGTCAAGAATGCGTCGGGCCGCCTCCGCGCCGGTCACACCAGCCATATTCGGCACCTTCGAGTATTTCTCGTACGCGCCTTTCACCTTCGCCTGCGCCCAGAAGGCCAGAATGAATCCTGGGATCATGAAGATCAAATACATTGGATCGAAGAACATGTAGTCCTCTCTGGAGCGTAGCGAAAATTGATCATCACAGTACCGGCTCGTGCCGGAACTGCCAGTGCGACCGTTTGTTTCGCTAGAGCTCGATCTCCTTTAAGCGGCTGGCGGTTTTAGCTAAGCCACCCAGCCGCTTCCATCTTTACGATGGAACGACCAGGGTCTTACGCCGTGCGAGCGGGTGCTCGCCTTCGTAGCCGGGAACGCGTGCGCGTCCGTATTG
>JBBQPB010000190.1:0-4846 GCA_038331435.1 Thermomicrobiales bacterium
CAGCGCAGTCGCGAAGTCGTCGAGCAGCGCTCTGGTCCGGGAGAATGTATGCGGCTGGAATATCGCCCAGATCCGGCGGCCGGGAAAACGATCGCGAGCCGCCTGGAGGGTGGCGGCGATTTCGGTGGGATGGTGGGCATAGTCGTCGATGACGGTAACGCCCGCCACTTCGCCGGCGAGCTCGAAACGTCGTCCCACCCCTCCGAACGTCGAAAGGGCAGCAGCGCCCGCCACCGGGTCGAACCCGAGACAGTTCAACACGATCAGCGCCGCGGTCGCATTCATCACGTTATGCGTGCCGGGAACTCTCAGGGCGAGCGCGATTGGCTGACCGGCGCGAGGAGTCACGAACCAGCTCTTGTCTTTGCGAGTGACGCGCCAATCGCAGGCCGCGTCTTCTCCAAAGGTAATGACCTGAATTGGCTCGATCGCCAGCCCTGGCAGAATGCGGGCGACACCGGGATCGTCTCCCCGCACCACCAGTGTCCCGCCCGGAACGATCTGTCCGGCGAACCGTGCGAATGCCTCGTCGTAGCTTTCCTGCGTGAAGAGGTCGGGATGGTCGAACTCGATATTGGTTACGATCGCAATATCAGGATGCAGGGTCCAGAAGGAACGGTCGTACTCGTCGGCTTCGACCACGATCTGCTGACCAGCAGTCCAGGCGGAATTCGAGCCGCTGCTGCCGACCACCGCGCCCACGAAATAGGACGGTTCCGATCCCAGCGCATCGAGCGCGGTCACAAGCATGCCGGAAGTTGTCGATTTTCCGTGCGAACCTGCCACCGCAATCGAGGTCTTTTGCTGGGCCAGCAATCCAAGCAACAGCGCACGCTTGATAATTGGGATGCCGGCATCCCGCGCTGCGACGATTTCCGGATTGTCCCTGACCGCCGACGTAATGACGATTAGATTCGCGCGGGAGGCGTGGTCGGTGTTGTCATGCCCGCGCTGAATGGCGACCCCGCGCACCGCCAACTGCTCGGTTTGCGCGTTGACGCCAGAATCGGAGCCGGTAACCATGTACCCCTGCTCGTGCAGCACAGCGGCAAGGCCACTCATGCCGATACCACCGATGCCGATGAAGTGAATGCGCGCTGGAGGCTCGGGAAGCATGCTCTTCGTCATCGGCCTGCCTTTACGCGAGAACCGGTCAAAGACGCCACCGCTTCACGAAACTTTTCCCCTCGTTCGAATTCATCGCGGAAGAGCCCGAAGGACGCGCAACCGGGTGAGAGGAGTACAACATCGCCAGCTTGGGCGATCTCAGCTCCGGCCTCGACAGCATGAAGCATCGAATCGAACGGACCCAGCCAACTGCCGCCGTTCACGGTAATCGATTCCATCAATCGCGGGGTAGCTGTTCCATCGAGCAACAACACCGATGCAGCCCGAGTGGCAAGAGCGGCGCCGAGCGAGTCGAGCTCAAGTTTTTTATCGAAGCCGCCGGCTAGTACATGAATCTTTCGGCCGGGATACGCATCGAGCGCGGCGATTGCCGCTGCCGGCGCTGTGGCTGATGTGTCGTTGACGTAGAGCACCCCGGCGATTTCGGCAACCAGCTCTGCGCGGTCCTTCACACCCTCGTACGCATCGAGTCCGGAGTAAATGGAGGCTTCATCCGCACCGCGCAGGATGGCTGCCGCGATTGCACCAGCGGCGTTGAGCCGCTGGTGCATTCCCTGGTAGACGAAGCGGTCCGGAAGTTTGATACACCCACTCGAGTCATGGATTTCCCAGCAGATCGCGCGGTCCTCGACCCAGAATCCTTCTCCCGCTGGGCGCCCAGCACCGAATGAAACGACCCGGGCACGACTTTCTTCGATTGCCCGCCAGGCTTCAGTATTGTCGCGATTGACGATGAGTGTGTCATCCCGTGTAAGGTGCCTGGCAATGCTGCGCTTGGTATTGGCATAGTCGTCGAAGCCGTCGTATGTGTCGAGATGGTCTTCGTGGATGTTGGTCAGCACGGCGATTCTGGGACCGACCTGGCGCTCGTCCATGGCTTCGAGCTGCCAGTTGCTGATCTCGAGTACGACAGGAGTCTCAGGCTCGATCTGCGCGAGATAGGCCACCGCCGAAACGCCCATGTTGCCGGCGAGCACGGTGTGGGGGTCCCAAGCCTTCAGGATAGCAGCGGTCAGGGTAGACGTGCTGGTTTTTCCCTTGGTGCCAGTGATGCCAATGATCGGCGCCGGTGAGGCTTGCAGGAAAATCGACATTTCCATCTCGACCGGCACGCCATTTTCCCGGGCAAGCGCAAGATAGGGCGACCAACGGCGGACCGCCGGATTGCGCACCACGAGGTCGGCGCCCTCCGGGGTGAAGTGGCGCTCCTGGTGCCCGCCTAATGCGTATTCGATCGCGAAGCCATCGAGCTCGGCCAGCGAATCGGCCAGTTCCGCTTCGGTCTTGCCGTCGGTGACGGTAACGATGGCGCCCTGCTCAGCAAAAAAGCGGGCAATACCAAGTCCGCCGGCACGCGTGCCAAGACCCATCACGGTGACCCGTTTACCCTGAAAATTGACCACGCGGGAGTTCCTGAATGCGGGATCAGAGCAGCGCGAACGCTACGCCGATCAATCCGAACATCAAACCGACGATCCAGAACCGCAAGGTGACCTGCGTTTCCGACCAGCCGTCTTCCTTTTCCTCGAAGTGGTGATGGAGGGGCGTCATTTTGAAGATGCGCTTGCCACCGCTCCACTTGAAGTAGCTGACCTGAAGGATAACCGAGACGATTTCGGCCACGAAGACCGCGCCAACGATCGGCAGGAGCAACCATTGGCCAGTCATGAACGCGCAGACCGAGAGGGTTGCACCCAACATGAGCGATCCAGTGTCGCCCATGATGACTTGTGCAGGATGGGCGTTGAACCAGAGGAAGCCGAGCAGGCTACCGACCATGGTGAAGCTAAAGGTAACGACCCCAAGCTGCCCCTGCTGGTAGGCAATGATCCCAAACGCCACGAATGCGATGGCTGCCAGCCCACCAGCGAGCGAATCAAGCCCGTCGGTGAAGTTCACCGCATTCGACATCGCGATGATGGTCAGGATGGCAATCGGTAAATAGAGAAAACCGATGCTGTAGCTTCCAAGGAACGGGATGTAGACATGATGCAGGCCGAGCCCGTACGGATCTGGAAGATAGAGAAGCAGTCCTGCGACGGTCGCGATGCCGGTCTGCCAGACCACCTTGCGCCGGGCAGACATGCCATGCCGCGTGGCGCCGATGAAACTCTGCCGGTCGTCGAGCGCACCAAGGATCGCCGAGGCTATCAGAATGCCAACCGGAAGGAGCATGGAGAGCCGGCCAGCAAGATTGAAGACGATGGTCAAAATCACGACGGTGGTCGAGACCATAATCCCGCCCATGGTCGGAACACCCATCTTGACGATGTGGCTGGCGGGGCCCTCTTTGCGGACCTGCTTTCCCGCCTTTTTGACCCGCAGCAGCGTGACGATGGGTCGTCCGATCAGCACCGTGACCATGAACGCCAAACTCGCCAGAGCCAGCGAGACCGCCATATTTTGATTGGGGTCGGTCGGCATGACACTGGTCATGAGAACGCCGAAGTTCAGCTGACCGGAAACATGGGCATCGATCATTCGGATTGGTTCGAGTCCTCGGTTGCTTCGACGAGCGCTTGCACGATGCGCTCCATTTCCAACCCGCGTGATCCTTTGAGCAAAACGAGATCCCCGTCAGTGAGTTCAGACAGGAGGGTTGCGGTGAGTTCCTCGCGCTGGTCGTCGCGGAATGATTGCACGTACACACGCGAACCGTCGACTGAAGCGGCTGAGGCGGCCGCATTGGCCAATTTGAGCGCCAGCTCGCCATAGGTGTAGATGCGATCCGTGGAACGTGCGGCTGCTTCGCCCACGATCCGATGCTGGATATCGGTTTCCGAACCAAGCTCGCGCATGCCGCCCAGCACGGCAATCCGTCGTTTGGCGGGCGTTTCCTGCAAGACTCGAATGGCGCTCAGCATCGAAGGGGCGCTGGCGTTATAGGTGTCATCGACCAGGCGCGAGCCGTTAGGACCCGCCAGCGGCACGAGTCGAATCTGCACGTTTCGATCGCTCAATGGCTCCAGCATCTCGTCGAGCTCGAGTCCGAAAGCGTGGCCGGTCAGGAGCGCCGCCATCGCCAGCTCAACGGAATGCGCTCCGGCCAATGGCAGCGAAATATGCCGCGACGACCATAGCCCGTGCAGGTCGAATGCGATGCCGTCGTTACCGAATGTTTCCAGATCGGAAAACCAAAGCGTATTGGCGTCGGACGACCCGTAGGTCAGCACCGTCGCCGGGGTGTATTCCGCCATCGCACGGACGCGTGTGTCGTCTCCGTTCAGCACCGCAAAACCGGAGGCATCGAGCGAGGCAGGCAATTCGCGTTTGGTTTGCGCGATGGCTTCGATCGTGCCCATCCGTTCCAGATGAATTGGGTGAACATTGGTCACCACGCCCACCTGCGGTTGTGCGATATGGGCCAGCAGTGCGACTTCACCCATGGCATAGGCGCCACCCATTTCGAGCACCGCCATCTCGACATCCGGCCCAATCTCGAGGATCGAAAGCGGCAAACCGATTTCGCTATTCATGTTGCCAGGACTGCGATAGGTCCGGAATCTGGCGCCGAGGACGGCAGCAATCGTTTCTTTGGCGCTGGTCTTGCCCAGACTGCCGGTCACGCCAACGACGCCGATATCGAGGCGCGCACGGCGGGCGGCCGCCACGTGTTGCAGGGCATCGACCGGGTCCGGCACGACGATCAGCGGAAGGCGGGGATCGGTTTGCCCGGCAGCCCAATCCTCACGCACCAGCGCGGCGATAGCCCCATGCG
>JBBQPB010000191.1:0-4846 GCA_038331435.1 Thermomicrobiales bacterium
GGCATAGGTGAGGCTGTCCAGCAAGCCGGCGATGATTTCTTCTTCGAATGAGTTGTCGATACCGTCGTGCATCGACTCGTGCACCAACACCGGGATGAGCTGTTGCGGAGTTTCGTTCTGGTATCGATCACTCAGGAGCAGGCGGGGAGCGCCGGTGGAGTAGGCGACTTGCAAGGTTGCGATCGCTGCGCCGAACTCGAGCGGCCGGAAAGCCACCGTTTCGAATGCGTGCCCGGATTCGTTCTTGCCGTCGAGAATGGCATCGATGGCGATCTGGTAGGGATCCCAGTCGGCGAGCATGAGCAAGGCCGCCCGCAGGTTCGGGGCCGGAATGACCGTGATGATTGCAGGATCGTCGAACCGGGCAACTATGGCGGCAATGCGCTCCTCCGGGAGATTTCGCAGCTTCAGAAAGCGCTGCAGTGCGTTCCGACAATCGGCTTGGGAGATGGGGATTTCGGCGATGGTCTCGAATTCGAAGGCCGGACTGAGATGGTCGGGGAGGACGAACGGTCGCGCGCGCATCATCGTCGCGGTCGACAACTCCATGGTCACCGGCCCGAGGATGAGTCCTTCGGTTTCCGATTCCGACTGCGCTGCTACGGGAAGGAGCGCGCCGAAACTGAAAACCAGGAGCAGCAGGAACCGGATGAGCGATTTCACGAAAGTGGCTCCTGGGGAAGCCCAGACACGGTCGACCACTCTGCCCATCCGCGATCGTAAATGAGTACGTTAGCGAACCCGGCGTTTCGCAAGGCGAGCCAGCTCAGCGCGGTATCGACCCCGAAGTTGCCGTACAGCACGGTCTCCTGTGCTGGATCGAGCCCAAGGGTTGTGGTGCGAGCGAGGAGCTCGTCGCTTAAGATGAGGTGCCCCGTTTCATCGATGAGCTCGTTCCATGGAAGCCGAACCGTGCCGGGAATCTGCCCGAGCGGCACGAGACCGTCGAGATCGTCAGCGCGCTCGGCGTCGGTGCGGATGTCGAGGATTTGCACGGCTGGATTGTCGAGCCGCGCCAGCAGTTGTTCGGTCACCAGGTAGTAATCAGGTTGAGGAGCAACGGTGAGCGGGCTGGGTGTCGGCGAGGCGGACTGGATCGGGAACGCGTCGGAGTTCCACTCGTCATAACTCGCGTCGAGCAACGCCACCCGATCGAATCCGAGGAAGCGAAGGAACCAAACCAGCCTCGCAGCACGAAATCCGTGCTCGTTGTCGTATACGACAACGGTGTCGCCATCCGTGAGCCCGAGCGAATCGAGTACGCGCTGCCGGTGTGATTGATTGTCGCCTTGCGTGAGTACTGCCCCGAAGACGGGATAGTTTGGATCGACCGTGTCTCGCCACCACGCGTGGGTCGCGGACTCGATGTGACGGTCGCGATAGACGTGAAATGGCGAAACATCGACCAGCTTCAGACCGGGTTGGTCCGCTCGATCGCGCAGCCAATCGATGTCGACCACCAAGGGAAGCGCCGGGCTTTGAGCGCCGGTGTCACGCGACATGGCACAGAGGAGCATGCTTCCCGCGATGGTGGAAAGAAGACTCCGGCGAGAGATTGATTCGAGGCTCATACTGCGCATCATGGTCACCGGGGAAGTGTAGTCCGGTGTTTATTCGCGAGGTGCCACGCGGGCAACAGGCAGCTGAAGTTTGAAGCCGATTGTCCGCAACGCGGTTCGCAACACGAAGAAGGGGAGAGATGATGGGGTTGGTAGTCGATCCGGCGGCGGCAGTGCCGAATTGGGGATTTGGAACCGGTATCGATGATTTCGGTCTGATATCCACAGTGGCGACCGATTCGGACGGTGGAGCGTATGTGCTCAGCCGGGTACCGAAGGGAGGGCTGCATCGGTTCGCAGCGGATGGAACCTGGCTTGGTGATTGGGAGTTTCCCTTTCCGGCGCCGCATGGGCTTTGGATTAGCCCTGACGATCGTGTGTTCATCACCGATACCGAAGAGCATGTGGTTCGGATTTTCGATCGCGACGGAAACTTGCTGCAGACGATCGGCACTCCCGGGCAGCAGGGCGAGCCCGGAAAACCATTCAACCTTCCCACCCGCGCGGTGGAGGGTCCCTCGGGCGACATTTATGTTTCCGATGGGTACGGCCAGAACTGGGTGCATCGCTTTGGTGCCGATGGCGAGTGGATTATATCCTGGGGTGGTGACGGAAGCGATCCTGGGCAGTTCCAAACGCCACATAGCATCTGGGTCGATGCTGAGGAGCGGGTCTATGTGGTCGACCGCGCCAATGGCAGGGTGCAGGTCTTCGACAACGTTGGCAACGTCCTGGCGATCTGGGATGGATTTTGCTTTCCGCATGATATCTATCAGACCGCCAGCGGAACGTTCATCGTGACGGACTGCGCCACCCGAGATGACGATTCGCGGCCATATCACGAGCAGATGCCAGCGAACCCCTTGATCGAGCTAACCGCAGACGGCGAGCGGATCGGCACCACCGGAGTAAGCGGTTTGGGTGCTGGTGAGTTCTCAGATTGCCCACACTCAGTTTGGATTTCACCGGCGGGAGATGTCTATGTGACCGAGGTTGTTACGTTCAATCGGTTGCAAAAATTCAGCGCGCAGTAAATTCGGGGCAAGGGACAAGCGGCAATCGGAAAATGTCCGAAGACTTGATTCGGACCCTTGATTTCCCTTTGAATCGTGGAGTAAAAGAGAACGGCGAAGCGGGGCGGAACCGCTTCGCCGTTCGGTTTTTCACAGCGGCGGAACTCTCCGTCGCCGCTGTGTTCAGGTGTGTGCGATTAGATGAGTTGGTAGGTGACGTTGACGTCCACTTCAATGGTGGTGGTTCCCACCTGGATGGGCGCCGGTACGCCGGCATCGGCAGCCATCGCGCCACCGCCCTTACCGTAGACCGGACCCGAGCTGTAACCCTCGGTGATCGAAACCACCGGGCCGAGCGTCATGCCCGCGGCAGTGGCAAGTTCTTCTGCGCGCTTCTGAGCGTCCTGCACAGCAAGCGCACGAGCCTGGGTGGAGGCTGCTGAAGAATCGTCGAGGTAGAAGTTCACACCGTAGACAGTGTTGGCACCGGCTGCCACTGCGCCATCGAGGATCGGCCCAACCGTATCGATATCCCGTACGACGACGTTGACCATGTTCTGGACCTGGAAGTTGGAGACGTCCGATGGGTTGCCGTTGGTATCGTAATTCTGGACAACCGAGACGTAATACGACGACGTCTGAATGTCCTTTGCGGCGACACCGGCTGCGGTCAGCGCGTCAATGACCGCCTGCATCTGGGTCGACGCCTGGCTTTGGGCATCAGCAAGAGTTGCCTGTGTGACCGTCACGCCGAGCTGAACGGAAGCCGTGTCGGGCGTGGTGGTGACGACGCCCACGCCGCTGACCGACACGGTGGCAGTGGATGCACCAGCGACCGGCGAGGCGTCTTGGGCGGACGCTGGATGCGATGCGGCAACGAGGGTGGTGGCCATAAGAGCAACCGCCCCGACTGTGGCGAGCTTGCGTAACGAGAATCCCTGAACGTTCAATCGATTCCTCCGATGGCCGCTATTCGGCCTCTGCTTATTGGCGGCCAGCCCGGGCGATTCCGGACTGGCGATGCACCTGCAGAGAGAACGAACAGCAGGAGGAAAAGGTTCCGCGTTACTCATCGACTTGTCCGACGCGCGAGCGGCCGATCCAGGAAACCAGCAACCAGATGAGCACCATGAGCAGGCCCAGCTCGGCGATGCGCCACTTGGAAAGGGCAAGTCCGCCGCTCCGGTCGTCAGATCCTGCGATTGGTGTCGCTTCTGGAGATGGGGTGGGGATTGGTTCAGTGGTCGCGGACAGCGTTGGTGTCGGTGTTGATTCGACCGTGGGCGAGGCAAAGAGAACCGGTTCTTCGACAGCGGGGGCTGGCGCAGCTGGAGCTTCCTGCATTGCCGCGCTGGAGGCGGAGTCGCTGTCTGCATCCGGCGCTGCGGCGCCACCGGCAACGTCGTTCGCTTCCAGCGCGGTGTCCGAACCACCATCGTCGGAAATCGACGCGTTCGACTCGGGGGGAGCGAGAGCTTCTGTCGCCTCGGATTGCGCATTCTGGACAGCGGGAGCAGGGAAATCGGTGTCGCGCTGCAGTGAAGTCGACTGGCTCATGTCGTCTTGACCGCTCTGATTCGTCAGCACATCGAAGGTGGTGACGGACACGAAGAGGAGCGCGACTGCGATGGTAGCCAATTTAATGGCCGGAATGCCCGGCACGATCCAGTCGGCGAAACGGTCGAACCGGCTGGGTACGGGATCCGGAAGTTTGGCCTGCTCGGGTGTAAGTTGAAACGAGCGGCGTGGCATCAGGCTGGGGGCTTGTTTGAGGGCGGTTACCGTTGCCAGCAGAGCCCGATATTGCGCATCGCAGTCCTGGCAGGAGACCAGATGCGCCTGCGCTCGATTCAGCTCGCGGCCCGCCAACGTGCCATCGACCAGCTCGTTGAGCTCGGCGTCGGTCAGGTGCTCGTCGCGGCGATTGGGTTGGTGTTCGCTGGGTGGCATCGTCATTCGCTTTCTCTGGTTGAGGAACGCACTCCCTGCAGGAGAAGTTCCCGTCCAGCGGGCGAAGCGGAGATGAGATCGCGCAATTTGGCGCGCCCTCGAAAGAGACGCGATTTGACCGTGCCGAGCGAGGTGTCCATTACCAGTGCGGCCTCGGCGAGCGGAAGGCCTTGAATGTCGCATAGGCTGACGGCGAGCCGTTGCTCATCGGGAATTTGCGCAAGCGCGGATTCCAGCATGCGACTCAGATCGCCGGTTTCGGCGAAGCGCACGGGATCGACCGGATCGCTCTGCGTACTCCAACCGGGTTCGGTTTCGAACTCG
>JBBQPB010000192.1:0-4838 GCA_038331435.1 Thermomicrobiales bacterium
TCGCGCGAGCTGCGCGAGCTCAATATCATTGTCGATCGAATAAATGCGATCGGGCGAGATCATCTCGATGCACTGGTGCGGGCAGGCATCCACGCACCCGTTGCAAAGAATGCAGCGGTGACCGTCGATGAAGATGTTGAGCTGGCACTGCAAGCAGCGCTTGGCTTCCTCGAAACCGATCGGCTTGGTAAAGCCGATTTCGACCTCGATGGTGGTATCGCCGGTGCCCATACCGCGCATCGGTACCGGCAGCACCGGCATCTCCTGGCGTCCGACCGCGGAATAGTCGTCGCCCCAAATCAGGCGGCGGCTCATCGCGCTCATCGACCATTCGGCGACGCCCTCGGAGAGGAGCGCGTTCGGGGTCGAGATGTATTCGGTCGGCACGCGGGTGATCTCGATATCGCGAATCTTCGGCATCGTGCCGCGCATCTGGGTATCCATCAACTCGGCAACACGCTTCCCTTCGCCGATGGATGAGATGAAGTTGGTCGGATTGATGACGTAGTCGCCGGCTGCCCAAACGTTTGGCAGCTCAGTGCGCAGGTTTTGGTCGAGCAGCGGCACGCCGCGGCGGTCGCGGTTCGGCAGGGCCGAGCCGAGGAATGAGCTGTCCTGCCGTTGGCCGATGGCGCTGATGACCATGTCGCATTCGATGATGTATTCCGAGCCCGGCACCGGCTCTGGCCTGCGGCGGCCACGAGCATCGGGGGCGCCAAGCTCGTTGCGAATCATTTCGATACCGATGACATTGCCATTGGCATCGCCCACCACCCGGTTGGGGGAGACCATGTACTGGATCTCCACGCCTTCGATCTCAGCTTCGTGGAGCTCGTACTCCTCGACCGGAATCTCCTGGATCGAGCGGCGGTAGGTCATGACTGATCGCTCCGCTCCCATGCGCAGCACGGTGCGCACGCAGTCCATCGAGGTGAAACCACCACCGACGGTCACCACGTTTTTTCCGACCCAGACGTCTTGCTTGCCGAGATTCACATCTTCCAGGAAGCCGATACCGGAAACGACTCCGTTCAGGTGCTCGCCCGGAATCCCGATTTCCTGGGCGATCTGGCAACCGGCCGAGATGAGGACCGCGTCGTATCGCTCGACAAGATCTGTGAACGGTATGTCCTTGCCGATCTCGGTGTTGTAGTGAATGTTGACCCCGAGGTCGAGGATCTGCTCCGCTTCTTCCGCAATCACATCGCGCGGCAGGCGCCACTCAGGCACCCCCACCCACATGACACCGCCTGGCACCGGGTAGCGCTCGAAAATATCGATCGCGTAACCCTTGCGGGCCAGTTGCCGGGCGGAGGTGAATCCGTTCACCCCGGCGCCGATGATGGCTACCGTCAGCCCATTCGGCGGCGGAACGGCTTCGCGCCGGGTTTTGTCGCGGAAATCGGCCGCTACGCGCTTGAGGTAGCAAATGCCGATCGGGGCATCGACTTCCTTGCGGCGGCAAGCGTCTTCACACGGACGGGCGCACATGCGGCCCAGGCAGCCCGGAAAGACATTGCTTTCGCGGTTCAGCTCATAACTATCGGAATAGCGGCCGTCCGCGATCAGCGCGATATAACGAGAAATGTCGGTGTGCGACGGGCAGGCCGTCATACACGGAATATTGTCGGAGAACCATTGCGCGTCTCCGGTGGCAATGCGATAGCGCTTGCCGGTGCGCTCGGTGTAAGGCGAGAAGAACGAAGCGTCGACGAAAGCCAGCAGCCGGATGCGCCGCGTGTCTTCCACGTCGATGTCGTACCCTTGCCCAACGATACCGTGGCTTGCGAGCTCACCAGTCGCCAGTCCAACTTCGGTCGAATCCATCGGCCGGAAGCGATCTGCCGGGGAGCCGCACGACGGGCATTCGGCCGGTGGCGCCATGCCATCGTGAATCCAGCCGCAGACTTTGCATCGAAACATTGTTCAAACACCTTCTGGTTCGAATCGCGGACCGGTTCGGATGGGGGTCCATCACACACGTTACGCCGACACCACTAAGTATACCGAGGCTTGCGAATGGACGGTATCCCGACGCAATCCGCAGCATCGGGCCGTAATTGCTCCAGTTTCGTGTGTGTCGAGCCGACCTGTGCTACTTTCCTATCTATACAATCCAAACGTTTATCATTGGAGCAGATTGCTGGGCCATATGGCTCGTCAAGAGAAGGAGTTCGAATCATGGCAATAGGAGAGTTCTTCGATAAGATCAAGGACAAGATTGAAGGCAAATCCGGTGATGCGAAGTCCCAGGCCGACAAGGCTGGGGACAAGGCCACTGGCGCAGCGAACGACGCCAAGGCGAAGACTGGCAGTGCGTTCGACAACGCAAAGAACCAGGTGAATAAGGCTGGCGATGGTGCCAAGTCAACCGACAACGATGCTGCTGACAAAACCAAGTCGTCCGCCAACGATGCCGCTGACAAAGCTAAGTCGTCCGCTAACGATGCCGCAGACAAGGCTAAGTCAGCCGCCAGCGATGCTGCTGACACGGCCAAGTCAGCCGCCAGCGATGCTGCTGATACGACCAAGTCAGCCTTCAACGATGCTGCTGACCAAGTCAAGGCGAAGACAGACTAACACGTCTAGCCCGCTGATCTGAGACATTCCTATCGATCGAACGGGCTCGTTACAAAACGAGCCCGTTGTCGTGTGCCTTCGATCTTTCCTGGCCTTCGATACGCAGGTTGGTTCTCGAAGCTCAAATCGGCGAGTACCGTGAATTCGGATCTTCCCGCTGCTCCGCCCTGACGCAGGGCCGTATTCTCACGAGGCGGCCGTCGCTTTAGCGCAACACGTCAGGATTCACAAGATGCGTTGGGCGTTCGCCTCGAACGGCCTGGAGCAGATTTGTGGCAGCCATGACCGCCATCTTGTCGCGCGTATCGACCGACGCCGATGCGATATGTGGCACGATCACCGCGTTTCGCATGAACACGAGCGGGTGATCGGGTTGAATTGGCTCTGGGTCGGTCACGTCTAGACCGGCCGCCCAGATCGTCCCGTCGCGCAGCGCATCGGTGAGCGCGTCCGTGTCTACCACCGGACCGCGTGCTGCGTTGATGAGCACCGCAGTCGGCTTCATCTTCGCGAGCTCGTCGCGCCCAATCAATTGGTGGGTGTCCGGAGTGAGCGCGCAATGCAGGGTGACGAAATCGGACCGTGCCAGCAGCTCGTCGAGCGAGACATACGTCACGCCCATCTCGGCGGCGAACGCCTCGTCCTGGTACTCGTCGTATGCCAGGATCTCCATGTCGAACCCGCGAGCTCGTTTAGCGACTTCCTTCCCAATCCTCCCCAGACCGATGATCCCGAGCGTGGCATGGTGAATATCGCGGCCCAGCAGCAACGTTGGCCCCCAGGTGTTCCAGTTTCCGGCGCGCACATAATCGGATGCTTCCACGATCCGGCGAGCCGTGGCCATCAGCAGCGCCCAGGCCATGTCGGCCGTCGTCTCGGTCAGCACTCCTGGCGTGTTGCAGACCAGCACGCCATGCGCGGTGGCGGCCTCGACATCGATATTGTCGTAGCCGACCGCGAAATTGCTGACGACTTTCAGCCCTGGCTCGGCGTCGAGCACGTCGCCATCGATACGGTCTGAAACCAGCGTGAGGGCACCGGTCGCGCCCGCCAGCAGGGCCGCCAGCTCGTCAGCAGTTGGGGGCAGCGCATGCGGCCAGATTTCCAGTTCGATCTCGCCCGCTTGCGCCGCGTTGCGCAACAGATTCAGTCCGGCCTCGGGGATCACCCGCATAACCGCTACTTTCGCTTTGTTTACCACAGCGTTCCTCATCTCCTGAGCGAATTACTTGCGACAGGATAAATGGTTACTGCACGCGGTGAGATGCGTCGAGCGAGGGTTTGGAATAGGTCGCCTTCGGCGAGTCCGATGCTCACCGAACCGAGACAGCCCACAACAGGAACGACCGGAGCGCCCTGCATGGACCTCCGGTCGTTGTCACTATCGTCGTCGTCGGCTCGTTACGCCGCCGTGCAGTAGCCCAGCGTGCAAATACCCTCGACGCCGAAGGTGTCGCATGCGCCGCCGTCGTTCATCGGCTCGGTCACGCACCCGCCGACCTCAGTGCTGCAGTATGCATCCATGCACTGGTAGTCGTCGGTATAGCACGTTTCGATGTAGCAGTCGCAGGTATGCGAGCAGGAATCGTAGCTGCAAATGTTGCAAACGCCGTCGCCGCAAGAGTAGGGTCTTGGGTCGGCGCAGGCGCCGCCTGAACAAACGCCATTCGCGCACCCGGGCCGCTCGCAGGAATTGCCGTCCAGGTTCGTGATCGCACAAGCGCCCGCTCCGAAATCGCAAAACGATTCAATGCACGCGTTGGATTCGCCACATTCGGCGTCCGCGCAGCAGTCGGAAACGATAGCCCCCGCATCGAGTGCGGACTGCAATTGAATGGTGGCAACCGTGTCACGGTAGTACCCACCCGCGCCATCGGGACGACAGATTTGGGAGATGCCATTCGAACCGCGCCGGGCGGCACTGGCAGAATTGATCGTGGCAAGTGAACCGGCCGTGCCCATCAATGCGGCGCCTCGCCACAGAAACTCTCGGCGGGAAGCTTTTCCCGCAATCGCGCGAGCCAAAGAATCGAATTGTCGACTGTTCAACGAACTACACCTCCGCTTGAATCGACCCACCGGCGCACACCGGTGGAGATCGTTTGCAATGGTCGGAGAACGCAAAATTCGAGGGTCGACACCCATGGTACGAATACGCGAGCTCACCCATCGCCATTCAATCTACTGAGTAGCGTAGGCGGTGCTGCGAGGATTAGCCTGCGGGAAATAAGCCACTTCTCTAAAGTTGGCCATGTATA
>JBBQPB010000193.1:0-4806 GCA_038331435.1 Thermomicrobiales bacterium
CGGGCGAGGAACGCAACACATTGCGGAAGTGCTGGCCGCGCGAATCGATAAATCTCGACCCTGGACACCACCATCTGAACCGGATCCGGTTCCCGAAGTGGAACCGACGCCGGAATCGAAGGCGCAAGCCGATCAGGTAGGGATCGAGGCGCCATAGGATGGGGCCGGAGCTCGGACTCCAGAGATCGAACTCATGGGTCACTTGTCCGCAGTCCTGATCGATGGATTGGTCGCTTGCCACTTGCCTTTTCCGCATGGCGAACATATGATCTAAATCAGTGACTGCGCATTCGTTCGATAGGTGTCTTGAGGAGTAGCTATGTCCACGCTTGCAAATCGACCCAACACTGCCGTCCTCGTCATCGATGTCCAAAACGGGGTTGTGGCGAAGGGCCATGATCGCGATGAGGTCGTCGCGAATATCAACGGCGTGGTGGCGAAGGCCCGCGCGGCTGAAGTGCCGGTGGTCTGGATTCAGCACGATGCGGAGGATTTGCCAAAGGGCAGCGAAAACTGGCAGATCGTGCCGGAATTGGTGCCCAACCAGGGCGAGCCAAAGATCGAGAAGCAATATGGGGATTCGTTCGAGGCGACGAATCTCGAAAGCGTGCTGGCGGGACTTGGCGTTGGCAGTCTGGTGATCACCGGCGCACAAACCGATGCTTGCGTCCGCTCGACGCTGCATGGTGCGGTCGCCCGGGGATACGATGCCTTGCTGATCGGCGATGCGCATACGACCGATGACCTGAGCGAATACGGCGCTCCCACGGCCGACAAAGTGATCGCACACACTAATCTCTACTGGAAGTATCACGAGGCGCCGGGGCGCACCATGGGCGTTGTGTCGGCCGACGAGGTCGACTTCGGAACGAACGAGTAGGAGATCCGCGGGTCCCGACGCCGGAGAGATTCTTCACTTCGTTCAGAATGACAATGTGGAACGAGCGCGTCGAATACCGACGCGCTCGTTTTTGCATTCAGCGGCTGGCGGGTCCCGGGAGGGCACGGAGGACCTTCGCTACGACCGGCGATTGGGCGCTGGCTATTGATAGATAACGATATCCGGCGAGGGGACGAGCGCCACGACCTCTTCCGGGGTCATGATCGGAACGTCTTGTTGGTACCAGAGTTTGAAGCCATAGAAGTCGAACGGCACTTCGCCGGCGACGACCGCGTAGGTGCCTCGCTTCTCCTCGGGGGTTCCATACCCGTCGACTTCCAGCACGAACTGCACCCCGTCTGGCGCGACGATCTGCTCCTTGTTCGTGATCGAATACAGATTGAACTGATGCACCACCAGGAGCTTGGGGGGTAGGCCGTTTTCGGTGGAGATGTTCGCCAGTTCCTGTAACGCCCAGTTCACATCGGCGGCGTCGATCTGACCGAGCACCTCGCCCGGCACCTCGCCCTCATTCACGCTGAATTCGGGATCGAGCGCCAGGTGAACATGCGGGTAGAGCAGGTACTCCCGAACCGCGTTCAGCTCCTGCTCGGTGGTGTTGTAGCCATATTGCATGTCGAGGATCAGGAGCAGATCGTTGGCTGCGGTGAAGTCGACATATTCCTGAATCCAGCCCGAATCGGTGTACTCCAGATAGTTGCCGTCCGCGCCGGCATCGCGCTGCGCGACCGAGGCTATGACTTCGTAGGCGAGCTTGACCGGTCGGGAGGGATCGGCGGCTTCGAAGGCGGCGGCCTGCTCCTGCAAGATCGGCAGCAGGTCTTCCTTGGCGTATTCGCCGAGGATCCCCATCAGCTCGTTAGTGGGAAACCCGTAGTAGGAAAGGATGCGGTAGGTGGGGAGGAGCGGACCGTCGGGTACACCGGTTCCATCGCCCTGAGCCGCGACGTGGGAGAGATTTGGGGCGACCGCTGCAGCAGAAAGCGCAGCTGAGCTCATCAGGAGCGTTCGTCGCGACGTGGTCCGTGGCGGCACGATTGCAGAATCCTTTCCTTCGAATCAGGTGTCACAAATGCGAATGCTCCAACACCGTTGGTGAGAACGGAGTTGGAGCGTTCAGTATCAGTAACGCATGGAAAGCGGTTTTGGTCTCATTCTGAGTCCTGATTCACCAGTCCCTAGATCAGTAAGTTACACGCCAGGAAGCCGTCGTTGTACCCACCCATGATGGCGGAGACGCGTTGCTCGCCGTTGCCGTGCGCTTGCTCGTCGTATTCGCCGATATATTTCGGATCGCCCAGCATCTGGATGGCGAAGGTTGCAGCTTGCTGGATATCACCGGGATCGATCACACCGCGTCCGGCGGCATCCCGCGCCCAGGCGCCCGCCATGCAGTCGGCCATCAGTTCCAGCTCGATGCTATAGACATCGTTCCATTGGGTCGGCTGCGAGCTGCGGTTGATGCCGATACCAGACTGCACATGGTGCGCCCATTCATGGGCAATGACGAACGCTGCCGCGAAGTAGTACCCCTGGT
Source organism: Thermomicrobiales bacterium (assembly GCA_038331435.1). Taxonomy (GTDB): domain Bacteria; phylum Chloroflexota; class Chloroflexia; order Thermomicrobiales; family UBA6265; genus JAMLHN01. The sequence goes on from JBBQPB010000193.1 coordinate 2,439, forward strand.
CCTTCAGGTCGTCGAGCAGTTTTTCGTCAAGATACATCTTCGTATCGAGTGGACAGTAGAACCCCCAGAATCCGGTCGTGGCCGGACCACAAGCGGTCTGAACCGAGTCGCCGTCGGCCACGATTACCACCCCGGGAGACTGGTAGTCATATTCGGTATAGCTGATGACGTCACGCCAGAAGGCATCGAGATCGTTGACGGTGTTGACCAGGAAATCGCCATCCTGAAAGGGGGTGGTGAGCACAGCGTCGGAACTGCCAGAATCGGTGGTTGCCGCAGTGTTCGAGTTGCCGTACGTGTCAATAGCCGACTGGACCATCTCGACCGAGTTGCCGAAGAACCAGCCCCAGGTTCCATCTGCATCTGGCGCCAGATAGATCGAATCCTGAACGAAGGTCTGTTGCCCGTTCTGGTCGACGATTGGCTGGACGAAAGTGACTCGGGCCGCCGGGCTATAGGTCTTGCCGGTTACCGGCCAGGTGTAGTCCACGATTTCGATGTTGATGACCTGCGGCATACCGGCCTGTGCCTGCGAATACGCAGCGTCGAACAGTCCGACCACCGCCGACCGCGGCGCCACCGCTTTCGAATCGGGGTGCATCAAGTCGTACATCGTCGTGAAGTCACGCGACCCCGCCAGTGTCAGAATGTTGCGCGCGGCTTCGCCGGCCAACGCCTGATACTGCAAGGTGGACGGGTCGACCGCGGTTGTCTGCGCGTGAGCAGGAGCGGCGATGCCCAGCAGCATGATGCCGATGACGAGCAACGAAAGAATGCGATTGCGCATGCGGCGTCCTCTGTGTTTCCTGTATCAGTCTCGCAGGATAATCGCCAAAATCGGTCGAATAGAGTAGTCATTAACGTAGCACAGTGCGTATGACCGCGTGGTCGAGGCACACTGTTTGGATCAAGTGGAGGATAACGATATGTCGGGAACACAGGGACTTTTTGGCGGCGGAGCGGCCGGCGACGAAGAAAAGGCAAAAGCGCAGGACTTCATCAATCGCTATCAGACCGGAAACCCGACCGAAGGTTACAGCGAGCAGGAGGCGATCGAGCATCTGCAGGCTGCGTCCAAGGTTGCCACTCCGGAGCAGATGCAGCAGGCGTTCAAGCAGTCGGTTGCCAGCTTGCCGGATAACGAGCGGGCGCAGTTCAATCAGATGCTGCAGGACCGCGAGGCTGGCAAAGGCATGATCGATATCGACCGCTCCGGCAATCGCAAGGAAGCCACTTCCCGCGATTCCAGCGGCGGTGGCGATGCTCCCGGCCTCGACGATCTGCTGGGGGGGCTGCTTGGGGGCATGGCGGGCGGTGCAGCCGGCTCGAGCGGCGGCGGTGGCGGTGGCCTGGGAGACATCCTTGGCGGATTGCTCGGTGGCGGCTCCGGTGGCTCTGGCAGCTCCGGCGACTCCGGTGGCGGCCTCACTGACATTCTGGGCGGCATCATGGGCGGTGGCTCGCCCGCGGCTCCGACTCCCGCTTCCGAGAGCAAGGATTCGGGTGATGGAGGCATTGGCGATCTGATCAGCGGCTTCCTCGGCAGCCCGGCCGGCAAGGCTGTGCTAGCCGGAACCGCGGCGTTCGCGATGAAGGAAGTTCTCGGCAAGTAGTTACTCTTCCGCTTTCGCGGCGAATGAGGCGCACGGGCGGGGTCGATCGGCCTCGCCCGGCTGCTGTTCCTGTGAGTTTTTCTCGCGTTTGCTGTCCTGTACTGAAGCCGAAAGTGCTAAAATTTGGTGTTGACGAGGGTGGATCTCCGCGATGCGTGGAGCGTCCGCCGCCTGGGGCGTTGTTGTCCCATTCGCATGTTGTTGCGCTGGCGCCAGCGCAAGGCGTGTTCTTTCAGGGATGGACTCGGACCCGGCGCCTGGAATAGGGCCGCCCCCTGAAGCTAGAGGAGCGATATTACAGATGACTGGATCGACCGCGACCCATACCGAGGCCCAACTGCCCAAGCCCGAAGGTCTCGAAGGTGTTGTTGCGGCTTCGACGGCGCTGAGCCATGTGTTCGGCGAAGAGGGACGGCTGGTTTATCGCGGATACGACATCCACGAGCTGGCGAACAACGCCACCTTCGAAGAAGTCGCGTATCTCCTCTGGGTCGGGCACTTGCCGACCCAGGGCGAGCTGGTCGATTTTCAGGCCAAGCTCGATAGCAGCCGTACGTTGCCGGATGCCGCCATCGAGGTGCTCCGCCAGCTGCCGGATACTGCGCAGCCGATGGATGTGCTGCGCACTGGAATTTCCTCGCTTGGGCCGCTGCTACCGGATGTGTTTACCGAGACGCCCGATCTCGACCAGGCCATGAGCCTATCGGCGCTCTTCCCTTCGGTGCTGGCCGCATTTTTCCGTTTGCGCCAGGGAC
>JBBQPB010000194.1:0-4794 GCA_038331435.1 Thermomicrobiales bacterium
GGAGAACCGCTAGCGAAGGAAGACACGTAAATGATCGATTTCACCGGAACCCGTGTCGCAGCTCTCTTCGCCCATCCAGACGACGAGGTCTTCACCGTCGGTGGGGTGCTCTCCGCGTTCACGGATCGCGGCGCGACGGTCACCCTGATCTGCGCCACACGAGGGGAAGAAGGCGAGATCGCCCATCCCTCACTGGCCACGCCGGATAATCTCGGTCAAGTCCGTGAACAAGAACTGCGCGACGCCGCCGCGATTCTCGGTATTCATGATGTGCGCTTTCTCGATTTTCGCGATTCGGGAATGTTCGGCACCGACGCCAACCAGAACCCGAACGCGTTCATCCGCCAATCGACCGATGCCGTCGCGCAGAAGCTGGCTGAGATGCTGGCGGAGATCCGGCCGGATGTTGTCTTCACCTTTTCCGAAGAGGGCGGTTACCTGCATCCCGATCACGTGCACATCCACGAATCGGTGGTTGCGGTGAGCCAGCTCTCGCCCGAGTTGGTGCCCAATCTCTATTTCAGCTCGTTCCCGCGTGAGTTCTTTCTCGAGATGGCAAACCAGGATCATGGAGCCTTCGCGGGAATGTCCGAGGAACGCCGCAACCGGATGGGCCAGCCGCTGGCGGCCTTCACGCTCGTGGCCAATGTAGATCCCTACACCGAACGAAAGATCTCAGCCTTCGCCGCTCACAAAACCCAGCAACCCAAAGAAGGCGAGCGCGACTTCCTCGAGAACGAGGACGACCGCCGCCGCTTTGCCCAGAGCGAGTACTACATCCTCGCCCTCACCACGTCGACGGCGCCCGATCCGCTTGTCCGCCTCGCAGCCGACCTGCCAGATTCGCGGATCGACGAGTAGCTCGTGAACAAGTCTTAGCTCCGTACTCCCTGACCTGCCGGCCAAAAACCTCAGGACCGCCATTCGTAGCCGCAGCTGGGGACAAAACAAAATGGGCGCGAATATAAGTCCGCGCCCATTTTCAGCTGGTTAAAGTCAGTCGAGATTTACTGCTTGGCAACCTCGAGCTCGAGATGGATCTTGATGTCCCGTCCCAACAGCACGCCGCCCTTCTCAAGCGCCGCGTTGTACGTTAACCCGTATGCTTCACGGTTGATCTCGGTCTTGCCTTCGAAACCCGCCACATCGACGCCCCAGGGATTCGTGCCCTCGCCGGTCTGCTCTGCCTCGATGTGCACCGGCCCGGTAACGCCGTGCATGGTCAGATCGCCGTCGACCGTGAAGCTATCCGCATCCTTATAGTCGATCGACGTGCTCTTGAACGTGATAGTCGGGTAGGTCTCGACATCGAAGAAATCGGCCGATCGTAGATGCTCGTCGCGCTTTTCGTCGCCGGTCGTGATAGTCGCTGCATCGATCGTGACATTCACGCTCGAATTCGCCGGGTTGTCGCTATCGACCGTGATCGTCCCCTCGAAGCCGCGGAAGTTGCCGCGCACCGTCGAGAACATCATGTGCTTGATGGAAAATCCGATTTGCGAGTGCGATACGTCGATCGCGCAGGTGGTTGTTCCGGTCGTGGTGCTGGTTGCGCTCATTGAAAAATCCATCCTTCTCATGGGAAACGCTACTTGTAAGTCGCTTATCCCGTGACTTACACTTCGTCAGCGACTATACCGGTGCTCCTGACTATTGTCAAGCAGCTTACGAATTGTTAGATGTGACTTATGACACATGATGGTCGATTTCCAGAAAGCTTCTGCCCGAAGTTCCATAAGTCGGTCGAATTAATCGGCCGCCGCTGGACCGGCGCTATTCTGCGAGCCCTGCTGAGCGGCGAGACGCGCTTTAGCGACATAGCCCATGCCATTCCCGGGCTGAGTGACAGGCTGCTCTCCGAACGCCTCAAGGAGCTCGAAGCTGAAGGTGTGGTCACGCGCGTGGTCTATCCGGAAACACCGGTTCGCATCGAGTACCAGCTCACAGAAAAGGGCCAGGACCTTGGCATGGTCGTCGAAGCTATCTCTGACTGGTCCGCCCGCTGGGCCTGTGAAGAAGCCCCGGTTGTCGAAGAGGTCGAGGTCGTCTTCGTCTCTTCCAGCTAACCTCATTCAACACCTGAACTCCAGAAACGCCGCCCGTTGCCGGGCGGCGTTCGTGTTGGAGAAGTTTCTTGCCGTCTGTTAGATCTTTTTCAAGACCGGCAAAATCAACGGTCGGCTCTTGGTATTACGATACAGTGACTTCGCGACCGATTCTTTCATGCGCCGGGCGTAAAAGGAGGGCTCGACTTCACCCCGTTTCTGCTTGGCCATGACCTTGCGAAGTTCGTCCTCAGCCTGATCGAGTCGCTGCGGGGTCAAATCCGCTTTCAACGAACGCCCAATCAGGTCCGGCCCGGCAATAATCTCGCCCGTATCCCGGTGAACTACCACTGTCGCCAGCACGATGCCATCGTCGGCCAAGGTGTCGGGTGAGCGCAGAATCACCTGTCCGCCATCTCGATCGCCGAGCCGGTCGACCAGCACCGAACCCGACTTCACTCGTCCCTTTGGCATCAACTTATCGGCGGTAAACTCCAGCACGCCGCCAATCTCCGGGAAGAAGACGTGTTCATACGGAATCCCGGCCGTTTTCGCCAGTTCCCGATAGAGCGCCATATGCCGGTACTCACCATGGATCGGCACCACGAACTTCGGCTGCACCAGCTCGATCATTTTCTTGAGTTCGTCTCGCCCTGCGTGGCCGGAAACATGCACTCCACGCTCGATCGCGCTATACACCACTTCGCACCCACGGCGGAAAAGGTTGTCGATCGTGCGCGACACGGTTTCTTCGTTACCGGGGATCGGTGACGCCGAGATGATCACGACATCGCCACGCGCCACCCGCAATTTGGGATGCGCCCCCATCGCTATTCGTGCAAGTGCTGCCGCAGGCTCGCCCTGGCTACCGGTAACGACCAGCAGCCGTTTCTCGGGCGGTAATCGCAGCGCCTCTTCCAATGAAATCAGCAGCCCAGGCTCGGGGTCGAGATACTCCAGCTCCTGCGCCACGCGTGAGCTCTGCTCCATGCTCCGGCCCGCCACCGCGACTTTGCGGCCGCTTCGCTGCGCAGCATCGAGCGCCATCTTGAGCCGGCTGATGTTCGAGGCAAAGGTGGCGATGATGACCTGCCCCTTCGATCGCTCGACCACGCGCCGCATCGTGTCATAAACCACCCGCTCGCTCGGGGTCGATCCTTCGCTCTCCACCCGGACCGTGTCCGAGAACAGCGCGAGCACACCCGTTTCACCCAGCTTGCGCAAGCGACGCTCGTTGGTCGGCTTTCCCATGATCGGGGTCGGATCGAACTTAAAGTCGGCCGTATCGACAATCGTCCCGACCGGCGAATGGACCGCTATCGCGTTCGTATCCGGAATCGAATGCGTCACATGAATAAACTCGGCCGTGAGCTTGCCGAAGGTAAGCCGCTGCCCCAACTGGATCGGTCGCAAGTCGACATACTTGTCCATGCGGCTTTCCCGCATCTTTGCGTCCAGCAGGCCAATAGCCAGCGGCGGTCCATACACTGGCACCGGATCCTTCGGCCGCAGCTGCATCATGATGAATGGCAGTCCGCCGATATGATCCTCATGCCCGTGCGTGATCAAGATCGCGCGCAGGTTCTTCTCCCGCTCCTTCACATAGGAGACATCGGGCACGATCAGATCGACGCCAAGCTGGTCGTCTTCCGGGAACTTCGCGCCGGCATCGAGCAAAATCAGGTCGTTCTCGTACTCCACGACCGTGCAGTTCTTTCCGACCTCACCCACACCGCCGAGCGGGATCACCCGCAAGCGCCCTTTGGGGCCACTGACGCCAGACGGCTCGTTCGCCTTTTCTGTCTTGGATTGTTGCCGCTTGTTTGCGCCGATGACGCTCGTTGCAGGCTGTGCTGACGCGTCCGAGTTGGCCGAGTCACTGGCCGCTGGTCTTCGCCGTCTTCGTCGCTGAGGTTGATCTGTTTTGTCTGTTGAGTTATCCAATATCTGCTCCGAGTTGTTGAATCGCGTCACGTAAAGGCACGGATGGCTGCAACGATCCATGCAAGGTTGTTGAGAAGTTTACCGGGAAAGCCCTCTTCCCCGTCGTTCTTACGCCGGGTGGTTGACAAAAGATCGTAGACTTCGCGCTGCGGTCGACGCAGACGCTCAACTTAATTTACCCAAAATCTCAGCGAGGATGCGTACGTTGGAGATCACCATTTTCGGCACGGGCTATGTTGGCCTTGTGACGGGCACGTGTTTTGCAGAAGCCGGCAACCATGTCGTTGGCGTCGATATCGATCCCAATCGAATCGCACGGCTGCGACAGGGAGAATCGGTCATCTTCGAGCCCGGCCTGACCGAGATGCTGCAGCGTAACCTGAAAGCGGGCCGCATCGAATTCACCACCGATGCCAAAGCGGGGATCAAACATGCTGCCGTTGTGTTCATCTGCGTCGGTACGCCGCCGCTGCCGGATGGCTCATCCAACTTGTCGGCGGTCGAAGCCGTCGCTCGTTCGATCGGACAATACATCACGAATGAAACCGTGGTGGTTGACAAATCGACCGTCCCGGTCGGCACCGGCGACCGCGTCGCCGAACTCATCCGCGATGAACTTCGCAAGCGAGAAGCGGACATCCCGTTCGCAGTCGTCTCCAACCCCGAATTCCTCAAAGAAGGAGCGGCCATCGACGATTTTATGCGGCCAGACCGCATTATCGTTGGTAGCAACGACCCTTGGGCCACCGAGCTCATGCGCGAACTCTACGCCCCGTTCAATCGCAACCATAACCGATTGATGGTC
>JBBQPB010000195.1:0-4793 GCA_038331435.1 Thermomicrobiales bacterium
CGGAAGACGATATATCTCCAAAGACCCATGTGCGGAAGTCCTTGCCGCAGCCTAAAGAATGCGAAGGACGGGCAACAACAATCGCTGCCCGTCCTGGTTCGATCTCTACGAACTGGCGCTCAACTGAAACGACTTATTCAGTCTTGCTGGCGTCGCGGAGATTCATCATATAGATCGGATGTACAGTCACACCGTCGACCTTGATGCTGGCCGGCTTCCGGTACGTCGGCTGGTACAGGACGATGTACGGAATATCTGGTAAAACGAGCTCCTGAATTTGCAGGTAGATATCGTCGCGTTTGGCCAGGTCAGTCTCCTCCAAGCCTTGTCGAAGGAGCTTGTCGACATCCGGATTGGTGTAGCTCACACGCTTTGCCGCGGCCGTATCAGTTTGGAAGAACGGCGTGGCAAAGGTATCTACATCTGGGTAGTCGGGAGACCAGGGTGAGATCGTGGTCTGGAAGTCCCGCTCGCGATACTTCCCGATGCGCTCGGTACCCGGGAGTGGACTCAACTTGATGGTCAGCCCCTTGATTGCCTCGAGGTCGGATTTGACCGCGGTGGCAAGGGTTTCGAGGTTGACTCCTCCCTCTCCAGGCGCGTCCGAGTCATATGTCATCTCGATCGACTGATCACCAACACCCGATGCATCCCAGAACTCCTGGGCTTTGGTGGGGTCATAGGTATATGCCTTTTCGAGCATCGCTTCGGAACCTGCGAGCGGCAAGGGGATGGGAAGCGCCGGCCGCAAGCCCCCACCCAGCAGAATGTTGTCGATGATCGAATCGTAGTTGATGGCGTACGCGAAGGCTTGACGCACCTGGGGATTGGCCATTGGGCCACCGAACTCTGGATCAAGGTTCATCGCGAGGTACTGAATCGAGAGCGACGGTCCCTCGATGATTTGCAGATCGGGATTCGATTTGACTGATTCGACGCTGTCCGGATTGAGCGAGTAGGCAATATCCGCGTCGCCCGTTTCCACCGCCTGCAGTTGCGCATTCGCTTCGACAATGTTGGTGAAAATGATCTGCTCGACTTTTGGCGCGTCGCCCCAGAAGTCGGGATTGGCGATAAGAATGACCGAGCTGTTCGTATCCCACTGGTCAACCATGAATGGTCCGGTGCCGACCCCAACGTTGTTAATCAGATTCTGGGCGTCCTTGTTGGCCAGGATGCTCGAATTTTTTGCTTTCTCCTCGTCGGTCGCATCGTCACTAAAATCTGGTTTGTCGGTTGTGCCGCCAAACTCGATGACCTGTTTACTGTCAGTAATCGAAAGTGGGATTGATGACAGAACCGCGGCCAGACCAGAGTTCGGCGCTGGCAATGTGAGTTCGATCGTGTAGTCGTCGACCTTCGTGATGTCCGTCCAGTAGTCGGTCGCCAGGAACGAAGATTGGGCGTATGTCGCGGCCAGCCGCTGGAAGGAGAAGATCACGTCATCCGCGGTCATCTCGTTCCCGGTTCGAGCGAATTTGATGCCTTGCCTGAGCTTGACGGTCGCGGTCAGCAGATCGTCGCTGAGCGTTGGCATGCCGTCGGCCAGCCACGGTTGAATATCGGTGGGGTTGGCACCATCCGGACCGGCATAGAGTTGATCGTAGATGGCAAACATCGCCATCGTCGGATTGATCTCGTAGTACCAGGCTGGATCGAGACCCAGCCAATATGAACCCGAGAGTGCATCGGTTACCACAAGGGTTTTGGAATCTATCTTGTTGATGAGATACCGGGGTGTGTTGGAGCCGGGGGAGGCCATCGCCCTCCCGGTGAGCAGTGTGGAAAGTGACGCCGCCGAAACAGCCGCCACACCAGCCTTGGAGAGGAAATCTCGGCGCGTGCTCTCGGCGTTCCGCATTCGGGTGGCAAAATCGCCGATTCGAGATTCGGACATGTGCGTTCACCTCGTTCATAACGTGTCGTCGGGAAGTTCCGACGGCGAATGTTCGCGACCCGGCGCCAGTGTGCCTCGAAGCGTTGCCTTGTCTCGCCGTAATCAAAAGCGGCTCCGAAGCAGTGGATCTAGGTTGGCGCGTATGTCGATTCGGGCAAAGTATCACCTTCGTGGGTGTTACCGTCAACAGCGAACCCCTCATCGATCAGCGATCGGGCAATGCTGGAACTCACACATCTGCCGACTGCACGCCCGCAATCGCGGTGGAAACGTGGCCTTCGTGTACTTCATGAGAAATAGAGACGCCTCCATGCGGCTCGAGGAGAACCCAGCTTGCTCTGCCCCCGACTCGCTTCTTGTCATTGCCGATCAAATCGATAACGCGATCGAGCTGGAATGCTCCATGCGTTGGGAGACCGTAGCTTTGAATGAGCGCGGTAATTCCTTCGATTCGACTCTCTGGCACACGTCCTTCGAGGGCGGAAAGGCGGCTTGCGGCGTGCATACCGATCGCAACAGCCTCTCCATGCATATGCTGGTAGTCACTGGCTTCGATAGCGTGCCCTGCGGTGTGACCGAAATTCAGATAGGCGCGCACGCCACTTTCGCGTTCGTCAGCTTCGACGACGCGGCTCTTGAGCGCCACATTTCGGCGCAACGCATAGGTCAACGCAGGATTTTGCAGCCCAAGGAGCTGACGCCGATTGCGGATGAGAAAGTCCTCCAGATCCGCAGTTTCACCCGAGGGCGTCGACGGTTGGATGATGGCGTGTTTGATCACCTCAGCCCAACCCTGGCGTAGCTCGCGTGGAGGCAGCGACGAGAGGAAGTCTGGGTCGATGATGACCAACGGCGGCTGGTAGAACGCGCCAATGAGATTTTTCCCAGCTGGGTGGTTGATACCAGTCTTGCCGCCAACGCTCGAATCGACCATCGCCAACAGCGAGGTAGGCATTTGCACGAACCCGATGCCCCGCAGCACGGTCGCCGCGATGAAGCCGGCGAGGTCGCCGACTACGCCGCCGCCGAGTGCCAGCACCAGATCACTCCGCTCTACGCGGCCATCCAGCATTTGGTCGTACACCTGAGCCGCGCCGGCCAGACTCTTGCTTGTCTCTCCCGGAGGAACGGTGACACGCTCAACGGTCAAGCCTGCGTTTTCCAGAATTGACTCGACCTCAGTGCCATGCGCGGCATTGACGTTACCATCACTAATCAACCAGATGCGGTGCGATTTCGGCCATCGCTCACGGATCAGCTCGCCAGCTGTGCGACGAATGCCCGGCTCGATCCAGATTTCGGACGTTCCCGAGGTCGCATCGAGCACGACGGACGGAGACGCACCACTGTCGTTCGGAAGCAATGAATGGATGGCGTGCGCCACATCGATGGCTGGAATGCGATCGACGGGAAACGTAACGGTCGACCGGTCATAAAACCCGAGTCGTGATGTTTTGAGCGACCCGATCCGTCCAACGGGATCGTCTCCGGCCAGCATCGGCCGGGCCACGGCGTTGCCTTCTCGATTCTGCTGGGTCGTGAGCCGGGCGTGAATCGATTCCGGTCGCGCGTCAAGCGTCACGGTTAACGTCTCGTCGCCGCCAAGCAGCGCGGAGTCCCAGGCATCGTCGAATGCCGAAGCGCCTCCGCCAGTTGAAATAATCACCCCATCAGTCGAAAGCGCCCGAGCCAGGTGAATGCGTTCCGAGGCGCGAAAGGCCGATTCTCCGTCTTCGGCAAAGATTTCGGAAATCGACTTTCCATACTCCTCTTCCAGCTCGACATCGAGATCGATGACGTTCCAGCCGAGGCGATCTGCGAGAATCCTGCTGGTCGTGGTTTTGCCAGTTCCACTGAAGCCTATGAGTGCAATGCGGCGATAGACGGTCACGGTTCGGTCGTCGTCCTGTACATGCGTTCCGCAAGGGAACCGAGAAAAAATGCGCCCTTTACTCTACCCGGTCCTGACAACGAGGATACCCGCCAGTGAGTGACAAGCAGTTCATCCTGACGATCGATCAAGGAACGACCTCAACGCGGGCAATGCTCTTCGATCGAGCGGGATCGATTCGGGCCGTGGCGCAACGACCGATCACCCAATACTTCCCGGCCAGCGGCTGGGTCGATCATGACGCCAATGAGATTTGGCAGTCAGTGCGGAGTTGTGTGGCCTAGGTGTTAGCGCTGAACGGATTGCGACTGGCTGATGTGGCGGCAGTCGGAATCACCAATCAACGCGAGACGACCATCGTGTGGGACCGCGTGACCGGCGAACCACTCGCTCCGGCAATTGTCTGGCAAAGCCGGCAATCGGCGTCCCTGGTGAACGCGATCGTCGAGCGCGGCATGGGTGAACGCTTTCACCAGCTCACCGGCCTGGTTCCGGATGCCTATTTCTCCGCCACCAAACTCGCGCTGCTACTGGATGAGCATCCCGAGATTCGGCGCAAGGCAGAAGCGGGCGAGGCCCTATTTGGAACGGTCGATAGCTGGCTGGTTTACAAGCTTTCCGGCGGAACCGAGCACGTTACCGATGTCAGCAATGCGTCTCGCACAATGCTCTTCGACATTCACCAGCTCGATTGGTCGGATGAGCTGCTGCACGATCTTGCCATTCCGAAAGCGATGCTGCCGCGGGTGGTCGATTCGAGTGGGTTCGTTATCGAATTCACATCGGCGGAACTCGGAGGCTCAGCGCCAATTGCGGGCATTGCTGGCGATCAGCATGCGGCCCTGTTCGGTCAGCTCTGCTTCGCACCGGGCGATGCCAAGAATACGATCGGCACCGGTTCGTTTTTGCTGATGAACACCGGAACCAATGTGCCCATCTCGAATTCCGGCTTGCTCGCCACCATTGGCTGGAAGACAAACCACGAGCTTTGCTATGCCTCCGAGG
>JBBQPB010000196.1:0-4787 GCA_038331435.1 Thermomicrobiales bacterium
TGATCTGATCGTCGGTTAGTGACACGGGGCTCACCAGTGTCGTCACGAAATGCGGCTGATCGGTCTTGTTATAGAACTCGACCAGTTGCGGACCGGCCACCGCATCGCTCGTCACCGCGAAGTCGTAGCCAGCCTCGGTGCTTGTAGCAGTAATAGTGAGCGTCGGCGTGATCGGTCGCAGCGTGTCGGGCATAGCGCCGGTCACTTGCACTTCGGTCATCGGAATGGTCGACTCAGGATCGTCTGCCCAGACCACCCAGCGGCCCGGCGACAGATCGATCACGGCCTGCCCGGTTGCCTCCGGAGCAGCCATGGCTCCGCCAGCGATCGGCGACTTGTACAACCAGGAAATATCAGGACCGGTCTCTTCCTCACCCTCGGCCGGAACAAACGCAGCTTGCACCTGCTCGAGTGTCCAGTCGGCCGGCGGCATGAAGAACGAGGCAGCGCCTGGGGCGCTGGAGTTGTTGGTGACATCCACCAGATACCGCCCAGCCGGAATGGACGAAGGAACGTCGAATCCCTCATCCGTAATCGTGATATCGAATTGGCTGACCCCGAGCCCGGCCGAGGTCACAAAGGGCGGAGTGGCAACCGGCGTTGCCACCGGACTCGCATCCTGCGCCAGCGCTGGCGCTCCAAGGCTGAGTGCGAGCAACAACGCAAAAATAGGCCTGTCAGTCGCTTCATTCGTTTCCTCCGACGTTGCACTGCATCAGTCGGCAGGTTGCGGCCGGATCACAGAGCGCTGGCATGGGTCACCCCGGACACCCCACCAGCAACGAACCGTTTTGTGATGCCTCCATAATGCACCGATCCCAACCAAAATGGAACAGCCTCCGCCCCATGTCACAGCTTTCTTGTCCCCGGAGACAGCGTTCTACACATCGCGGCCGAAATTGACCCCCCGAAGCGAAAGGCTGATCTCCTCGGAATCCAGTGCCGTGAGTACATCTTCCAGCAACGCTGATGGATACGCCCCCTCATCCCGCAACTTTAGGAGCTCCTTACGTTGCACTTGAATGATCTGAATGCGCGCCCGCCGGTATTGCTCATACTGTTCGCCACTGTTGATGATCGCATCAGCAATCCGGGCACTCTGCCGGCACGCCTGTGCGACGGCCTCGGCATCGTACGCAACACCTTCAGGCGAAAGAAGCCCGTCGCGGCACTGCTGGTCGCCGACCTCGGCCAGCTTCTCCACCAGGTCGAGCTGTTGCCGCTGCCGGGGCGTGCGATCTCTGGCATCGAGCCTAAGCCGGCGTACCAGCCATGGCAGCGATCCGCCCTGGATTAGCAGGCTTCCAGTGGCAACAACGAACGCGATGAGCACCAGCAGTGACCGCTGCGGGGTATTCTCCGGCAGCGACTGGGCCGCGGCCACGGTCACCACACCACGCAACCCGGCCCAGACGAGCAAAGCGCCTTCGCGCGCGCCTAACGGTTCTGCGGCGAAGTAGTCGAGGTCGGCCAACTGCCGGTCGGTGAATTGCCGAATCCTTCCCCACATGGCTTCGATCTCGTCCGCGGTTGATTCTTCCAGCTGACCACGCTTCTTGCGTTTCTTCGCGGCATCAGCTTCGAGCTCGATCCGGGCCTGTTGCGAACGATTTCGCTGCGTGCCGAGCTTCTCATGCTCGCGCCCCAGCGAATAAATGACCGGCGTCAAATAGGCCGCCCGCACGATCAACACCGCGAGTGACGCCACCACACTCAACCAAAGAGCCGTCATCTCGCTGCCGTGCTCATCGCGTACATCCTGCATCAGCCCGGAGAGCTGCAACCCCATGAGGAGGAAGACGCCTCCCTCCAGAAGCAGCTCGATCGTCCGCCAGTTGGCTGCCGACGTCCGGCGGTCCTGGGCCTGCAGGTAGAGCGGCGCTCCCTGGCCGATGATCAGCCCGGCAATGACTGCCGCCACCAGTCCCGATGCGCCCACATGCTCGGCCGGGATATACGCGACAAAGGGAACGATGAACGAAGCCGCTGTGACAAGGACCGCGTCCTGCAGTCTGGCCGCCAGCAGCAGGCTGACCTTGCCAACCACGAGTCCGATCACGGCTGCCGCGACGACTGCCCAGACGAACTCGACCGCGACCCATCCCAGTGAGATGCTGCCCGCCATGGCCGCCACCGCCGAGCGCAGGACCACCAGCGCAGAGGCATCGTTGAGCAAGCTCTCACCGTCGAGAATCGTGACTATCCGGGGTGAGACGCCCAGGCGCTTGACGATCGACGTGGCGACCGCATCGGTCGGACTGATGATCGCGGCCAGCGCGATGGCCGTCGGGAGATCGATTCCGGGCACGATCCGCGACAGCAGGAAACCGACGATCAGGGTGGTTGCGATGACCAGCACCATCGAGAGACCAGCAATCGCCCGGAAATTCCGCCGGAACCCCATGGCCGGCAGACTGACCGCGCTCGAATACAGCAATGGCGGCAGCACCCCGGCCAGGATCAGCTCGGGATTGACCTTGATCTCGCCGACGAACGGCAGGAAGCTGACACAGACCCCAATGCCGACCAGCAAGAGTGGCTCGGCGATGCCTGATCGCCGCGAAAGCGTGGCGACGGCAATAATCCCGGCGACGCCGAGCACGATGGAGATACCAGGGTCCACGGATGTCCTCGTGCCGTAAAACGACCTGTAACACGATTGACTGCTCGGACGTTTCGTCGTCCCGACCGCAACGGAAGGACCTCCCCGCCACAGCGGGTGCTTCCCTATAAACCAGTTACCGTTTTTCCCGCAACCGGGGTGCGAGAAACTCTGGACCCAAAGCGGTCGAACCTTATTCTGACGGGCTTCGCATCATGTGTCACGTAGGGCAACCAGGAAACAATTTGCCCTCTCCATCCGGCCGGACGGTTGTAGCGCAGGGCACAGGTCCCTGCGCTCGCGCGCAGCGCGATAATCGACCTCGTCGGTTGCGGCAAAATGGTTACAGATACACGTAGGATGTCCGCATGACCCACACCATCCGCTTCCATGTGCTGATCATTCCCACCATCACCTGGCCCGAGCTCCTGGGCCGGGTGCGCCGGGTCGAAGCGCTCGGCTTCGACGCCGTCATGCTCCCGGATCACCTGGTCGACTGGACCAATCCCCCCGCCCCCTGGTACGACGCCTGGACCGCACTCGCCGCTTTGGCCCAGGCCACCAGCACCATCCGCCTCGGCACCGCCGTCACTCAGATCCCCCTGCGCAATCCGGCCATGCTCGCCCGGCAGGTGATCACCCTCGACCAGATCTCCAACGGCCGCATCGAGCTCGGACTCGGCACCGGCCTGACCATCGATCCCTCTTACAAGATGGGCGGTTTTCCGAACTGGTCCAACGCCGAGCGCGCCGAGCGGTTTGGGGAATATCTCGCGCTGGTTGCCCAGCTCCTTTCGCAGGAGACCACCACCTTCACCGGCCAGTACTACCAGGCGGACGGCGCCGTCATGAACCCGCGGCCCATCCAGCACCCCCGTCCACCCATCATGGTGGCCGCCCTTGGCCCGAAGATGATGCGCCACACCGTGCGTCACGCCGACATCTGGAACTCCCTGTCCTTCCAACCGTCGTTCCCCGAGCAACTGGCTGAAACCCGAAAGCGATGCGCCACCATCGACCGAATTTGCGCCGAGCTCGGCCGCGATCCCTCTACCCTGCAACGGTCGTACACCATGTTCGACACCACCGCCCGCCACAACGGCGGCGCCATTGCCTACTACCAATCGCCCGCCGCTTTCCTCGCCCAGGCCGAACCCCTCCTCGCCCTTGGCATCACCGACCTCGGCCTCTACTACCCCTTCCTCCCCCAGCAACTCGACACCTTCGAACATATCGCCACCGAGCTGTTACCCAGGTTAAAAGAATCGCGCCAGACCACGTCGATCGCGGTTCCAACTGCGTAGGTTCATGACCCGCGCTGGTGGCCGAAATCGCGAATCGGCAACCGATCAGGATCGCGCCGGCATGGCCCACAACGCGGCGCTCCCGATGCGGGCGCGATCGGCCTGCGGGAGCGATTGCGCTTCGCTCTCCTCGACCGCTAATGCGGCCATAGCGCGGATATGCCGGCGATTGGTGAGGGACGTCGTGTGCTGATCCAGTTCGCACAGCGCCTCCAGCAAGTGCAGCACCACCGTGGCATCGCCAGCACCGTAATGCCGGATCTGATCGAATGCGATCCTCAGATAGACGTCGAATCCATCGAACTCGATCAGGACCCGAAGCTGCTCCTCATCGTCCCGGATGCCAAACGTTCCTGAGCGAAGATCGATAGAAAGGGCCAGCAGCTCGCGCAACCGGTCGACGCACATCAATGACGTGGTGGGATCGTTGATTCCGGGCGAGAGTGCTTTCACCGCGATATCGCTGAGCTGCCGGAACCCGAGATCGACATCGTGCTCCAGGGTGCGTTCCATGCCCAGAAAAAACGCGGCGCGTACCGTATCCCGGAATTCCTTGTCGCTTGCCTCCAGCTCGTCAGCCGACGGCTGCACGTCCGCTGGTGTCCGCTCGCCATCCTCCGGAGGCTCGGTGTCCGGCCGATCGGTCAGCCAGGCCATGGCGAGCGTTGTGCCCGGGATGACGTAGGTGCCCTCGGAACAGGCGACACGAATAACCCCACCCCAATCTTTACCGCACTGCACCAGCGCATCGAGCTCGATATTCTGGATATACCCCGGCGACTGTGCCGTGATCCGCCAGGGTTCGCTCACGTCACTCGCCGAATGCTCCAGCGTTCGCATCATCCCTTCGCGCCGTACGATCTCGTTTTCTATGAGCGAAC
>JBBQPB010000197.1:0-4744 GCA_038331435.1 Thermomicrobiales bacterium
TACCGGAGATCGACAGATGGGGAACTGAGCCGGTGTTGGTCGTCACTCATGTGCCCGTGTTTTCCACTCGTGAAATTGCTATGGACGCCGGATTCCAGTACGCGGGCGATCCGCAAAACACCGCTGCACTTGGCGAAATGCTGGCGAACCGAACCGAACCGACGATCGTCGTTCATGGACATCTGCATCTCCGTCACACCATCGTCTCCGGAGCCACGTTGCAAATTGGATTTGCCGCAGTGGTCGAACCACCGCACGCGAATGCGACACTCGAAATAGACATCGACAACCTCCTGGTGACCGTTTCACATGATTCGGTCGCTTCCTATGATGTCGAATTCGTTCCCATCATCTCGCCGGCAACTCAACGCTATTGTTTCGACGGTGCAACCTGGATTGACGAGTCTCCACGCTAGGGTGGTGTCATCATGCCAACCGACATCGACTTCACCGGTCCAATCTGGAGCGAAGGGGAATCTGCCCAGTTCATCGCACTCGGCAGGATGTACACGCCTCGAAGAGAAGAATTACTGGAGACGTTTCTCGATCTGATCCCGTTCGAACCAGATGCGAGTTTCACAGGGATCGAGCTCGGAACCGGTGCGGGCTGGCTCTCCGAGGGCATTCTTCGCCGCTTTTACAAGGCGCACATGATCGGTTTCGACGGTTCGGAGGCCATGCGGGCGACCACCTCCCGGCTACTGGCCCCATTCGGACCGCGTGCTGAAGTGATGCCGTTTCGCCTGGAATCACAGGAGTGGCGTGACTCTCTGCCAGCTCTCTTGCATCTGGTGGTGAGCAGTCTGGTCGTTCACCACCTTGATGGCGAGGGCAAGCAGCAACTCTTCCACGATCTCTACGCGAAGCTGTCACCGGGCGGCGCGTTGCTCCTTTGTGATGTTGTCGAATCTGCGAGTGAGCAGGGTCGGATACAGATGGCCCGATCCTGGGATGCGGAAGTCCTCCGGAACTCGAATGAATTAAACGAAAACAGAACTGGTTACGATCAATTCGTATCAGACGAATGGAATATCTACGCTTTCCCGGTCGCAGCAGATGATATCGATCATCCTTCGCCGCTGACCGACCAATTGACGTGGCTGGCAAACGCGGGTTTTACCGGGATCGATGCCTGGTGGGTTCGCGCGGGGCACGCTCTCTTTGGTGGCTATAAGCCGGACTGATCGAGCGTGCTGGCGGATGCTGACACGACGAGTTGCGGTACGGTTTCGCGCCTCGTCGCGAAAAAGACGGCGATGACGGCCAATGGAATAGCGATTGCCAGTGATCTAAACGCGTCGGCATAGTTGTTCGAATCGCCAAGTGCGAATCCTGCAACCGCCACCCCGATCGCTCCTCCGATTCCCATGGAAGCATTCGCCAGCGACATCACTGCTCCCCTGGCATTCGGTATCGAATTGAGCAGGAGAATACTGAGCACCACGTACTGCGCGGCAGAAAAGCCACTGATCAATGTGGTAGTGAAAAAGACGACCCAAATCATATCCGAGCCGATTCCGCTGGTTGCCAGTCCGATCGCGAAGCCAATACCGCTGATCAAGAAAATCCGGAATGAACTCCACTTCCTGAGCGCGATTGGAACGATGTTGTTTGCGAGCAGTTCACCGGAGCCAGCGACGATGAAGATCAGGCTCAGCACTTTGCCAGTACCGCCAAAGTCGATTTCGACGTAAGCGCCGAGATACGTCAACCAGCCGAAGTACACCAATCCGATCACTCCCTGAGAAAAGACGAGCAGTGTGGCGGGGAGGTTGCTGAAAACCGCGGTGTAGCCAGCGGTGAACGCTTTGAACGGACCCTTCGAGGTCTCACTGACCTGGTCTGTAAGCAAGCGATGACCGGCAAGCAGAATCACAAGTGGAAGAAGCAAACTCGCATACGCGCAACGCCAACCGGCGGCATCTTCAACCAGCTCGACGATTGGCAACCCGATCACAGTCCCGCAGTGGTTGCGGATACAACAATTCCAATTGCCCGATTGCGCTTGCGGGGATCGCTGAAAATTTCGGCGCATGACGAGAGGCACTTTGCCAGCATCATCGACGTGCCCGAAAAAGCACGCGCCGCCAACAACCAGGCAAATGTTGGCGCGAGCGCCGATCCGACCGTAATACCGGTCAGGAAGATGACCTGCCAGAGGACCCAGCTTCGGATCGAGACACGGTCCATGATTGGCGCACAGAGAATCGCCGCCAGGGCACCGATGATTGCGGCAAGTGTTCCGAGTCGACCTGCCTGCGACTCGCTGATACCAAATTCCTCGGCTATCGGGCGAAGCAATGGACTGAGCATCGTGACATTGACAACGACGGTGAAGGCACCGACGGTCATAATCGCAACAGAGAGCCATGCCCGACGAGTTGCGTCGCTCTTCTCCGGGTGGGGGTACGTCTTCACGCGTGCCGACCGGTCACGCAATCATTCCAGACAGCTATAACCGACTGAGTTAAAGCGCTCACGTACGCCCTTCCCGGAATGGGCCTCAGCTAATTTCGGAGGGACTCGAGGTCATCGAGATCATCTGGATCTGCCTGGACTCTGATACGTTCCACCCGGGCAAGTGCAACCCGGTAGCCATCCATCCCGCGAACCTCAAGTCGAAGCGGACCGGTTTCAACGATATCGCCCTTTTCCGGAATCCGACCAAGGCAATCCGCGATCAATCCACCAACGGATTCCACATCGACGGCATCGAACTCATCTCGATCGACATCGATCACATCGAACAGATCGAAGAGCGAAACGCGACCGTCGACATCGAAGATGCCGCTGGCAACTTCGCGATACGGTTCATAACCGGGGTCGAATTCGTCAGCAATTTCACCAACCAACTCTTCGAGTAGGTCCTCGAGGGTCACCAGACCGGCCATACCGCCGTATTCATCGACCACGATCGCGATATGAGTCCGCCGGGCGCGAAGCTCCTGCAGCAATTCATCGATCGGTTTTGTCTCCGGCACGAAATAGCTCGGCCGGACGAATTCGGAAACCGGTTTCGAGGAAGCGGATTGATCACCCCAGGTCAGACGGAAGACATCCTTGACATGCAAAATACCGAGTACCGAGTCCTGAGAATCCCGGTAGATCGGGAGACGTGAAAAGCCAGTGGCAAAGAAGAGATCCACCGCCTCCGACAACGTGGTCCCGGCCGCGAGCGACTGGACGTCGACCCGTGGCACCATCACGCTCCGGACCAGAATGTCGCGGAATCCGAGGGCATCCTCGACCAGATCGGCCTCGCCGGCCTCGACCACGCCTTCATCCTCTGCCGTTTCCAGCAACGCCAGGATCTCCGCGTGACTGACAGTGGTCATCGAAGCTCTCCCCTCGCTTCCCAGCAGGCGAAGGATGAAGTTCGTGGTTGCGGTCAACCCGGAGACTGCCGGGCGCGTGAGAAACGCCAGAAACTCAAGCGGTCTGACGACGCGAAGCGCCACCGATTCGGCTCGCGCGACTGCAAGCGTTTTCGGAACGAGTTCACCGAAGACGATGCTGACAAACGAGAGCAATATGGTGACACTTACCAGTGCGACCGCACTGGAATGGTCGCTCATCCAACTCACCGGCACAGCCTCGAGCCATCCCTGGATGAGCTTCGACAGACTGACCGCACCGACCGCTGCCGCGAAAAAGCCCGCCAACGTGATCCCGACCTGGACGGTCGCCAGAAATCCACTCGGGCTTTCGGCAAGGGCGAGCACACGCTTCGCAGCCCGATTCCCATCATCAGCCATCGCCCGCAAACGAGGTTTTCGCGCCGAGATGATGGAAATTTCCGACGCGGCCAGAAACGCGTTCAATCCCAGCAGCAGGATGATGATCGCCATCTCAAGGGCGAGTTGCATGTGATGAAGAACCTCCCGCACGACGACACGGTCCGCGCTCGCAGTCAATTCTCTCAGGTGATGGTCAAAAACGGTACTTTCCCGTGGAATCGAAATGAAACTGGAAACGTATTAGCCTTGTCTAATTCTTGAATTAGTGGTTACATATATAGCAGTCTGGGTACATCACAGCGTTGACGGACGCCGGACTGAAACGATGAAATTTTGCCTACCCGGGACGTTGTCGCAAGGCATTCCAGCTACAGGTCGAACATCACCCATGATCAAATCGAGCTCGAAACGAATCTGTACATCGCTGGTCACGCTCCTCTTTGTGACCCTCGTGCTCTCCGCATGCGGAAAAGTTTCCGATGGGGAGCTCAACACGATCACCGATCGCCAGATCAATGCCGTCGCTACGACGGGAATGATCGGCGACATCGTCCAGAATGTTGGTGGAGACCGGGTCAAAGTCACGACGCTGATGGGTGCCGGCGTCGATCCTCACCTCTACAAAGCCAGTGAACACGATCTACGCACCCTCGAACGCGCCGATATCATCTTCTACAACGGACTCCATTTGGAAGGCGGTCTCGCGTACGTTTTCGAGCAAATGGAGGATCGTACCCGCACCCAGGCGGTCACCGATCTCATTCCTCGCGACGACCTCCGGTCACCCCCTGAGTTCGAGGGCAATTATGACCCCCATGTCTGGTTCGATGTGACCTACTGGGAACTCGCGACGCAGCAGATTCGCGACACCCTGATGACTATCGATCCGGTCCACGCCGCTAACTACGAGCAACGCGCGAGCGAATACCTGGCGCAACTCGCCGAGCTCGACGCCTATGTCATCGCACAAACCGCAACCATCCCCGCCGAGCAGCGCGTTCTCATTA
>JBBQPB010000198.1:0-4743 GCA_038331435.1 Thermomicrobiales bacterium
GTGGCGCGGATGACCTCGTGCATGTCGTAGGGCTTATTCGAGTTTTCCGGCGTGATGCTTTCGAGCTCGTCGACCAACCGGTCGGGATCGTCACCGGTTTCGAAGCGGGGCGCAAGGTCCAGGTTGTTGGACGGGATGTAGCTCAGCAACACCCGAACCAGTTCGTTGAGATCATCCTCATCCGTTGCAGCGAAGTGAGCGACGCCGCTGACCCGGTTATGGGTATCGGCCCCGCCGAGCTGCTCGTGGGTGACGTTTTCGCCGGTGACCGTCTTGATCACATCCGGACCAGTGATGAACATCTGGCTGGTCTTGTCGACCATGATGACGAAGTCGGTCATGGCTGGGGAGTAGACCGCGCCTCCAGCGCAAGGACCGGCGATGATCGAGATCTGCGGCACTACTCCGGAGGCTCGCACGTTGCGGAAGAAGACATCGCCATACCCGGCCAAACCTTCGACGCCTTCCTGGATACGTGCGCCAGCCGAGTCGTTGATACCGATGATCGGGCAGCCGTACTGCTCGGCGAGATCCATGATGCGGACGACTTTCTCGGCAAACGCCTCACCCAGCGATCCGCCGAAAACCGTGAAATCCTGCGAAAAGATGGCCACCTTCCGGCCGTCGATGGTACCGAACCCGGTAACCACACCATCGCCATAGGGATTGCTTTCGGCCATGCCGAAGTGGCTGGCGCGGTGCTGCACCATCGTTCCAAGCTCTTCGAACGACCCGTCATCGAGCAGGAGCAGAACTCGCTCGCGGGCGCCTCGCTTGTCGCGCCGCGCCTGACGGACGGCGGCGGCGTCATGCTGGACATCGATGGTCGAACGAAGCTCGGAAAGCCGCCCCGCTTTGGTCTGTTGCTCTTCCTGAATCGTCATTACACGCTCGCTCGATATTCGCCGAAGACGGACTTCAGCGCGATCACGATCTGTCCCAATGTCGCGCCCGCCAAAAAGGCTTCTTTCATCACCGGCAGGAGGTTGTCGGTTCCGCGGGCGGCAGATTCGACCCGCTCCAATGCGGAATCGACGACGGCTCGCTCCTGGGCCGCTTTGAAAGCAACCACGCGGGCCGTTTGCTCTTCGACCGTGGAGCGATCGATGCGCTGGATTTGTGCGCCGATGCCGTCTTCTTCGACCACGTATTTGTTGACTCCAACGATGATTTCGTCACCGGCCTCGCGCGCCAGCTCCTTGCGGTAGGCGCTCTCGGCAATCGCCGCCTGCACGAACCCTTCCTCGATCGCATTGACCGCTCCGCCGTATTCATCGACCTGAGCGATCCAGGCGCGCGCCTGTTCCTCGAGCTGGTCGGTGAGAGATTCCACATACCAGGACCCGGCCAGCGGATCGGCGGTGTCAGTCACACCAGATTCTTCGGCCAGGATCTGCTGCGTACGCAGGGCCAGCGTGGCGGCATGTTCGGTGGGCAATGCCAGCGCCTCATCGAATCCGTTGGAATGGAGGCTCTGCGTGCCTCCCAGTACCGCAGCGAGACATTGGTAGGCAACCCGGACGATATTGTTTTCCGGTTGCTGGGCAGTCAGGGTAACGCCGCCGGTCTGGGTATGGAATCGCAGCATCCATGACTTTGGATCGAGCGCGCCGAACTCCTCGCGCATCATGTGCGCCCACATACGGCGGGCGGCGCGAAACTTGGCCGCTTCCTCGAACAGATTGTTGTGT
This sequence comes from Thermomicrobiales bacterium, assembly GCA_038331435.1. Classification (GTDB taxonomy): domain Bacteria; phylum Chloroflexota; class Chloroflexia; order Thermomicrobiales; family UBA6265; genus JAMLHN01. The sequence continues at coordinate 1,692 of JBBQPB010000198.1, forward strand.
GCGGCGAAGAAGAAGCTGATCCGGGGCGCGAAGTCATCGACCGCCATGCCCGCCTCGGTAGCGGCACGCACATACGCGGCGCCGTTTGCGAGCGTGAACCCAATCTCCTGCGCCGCTGACGATCCCGCTTCTCGGATGTGATAACCGGAAACCGAAATAGTGTTCCAGGACGGCAGGATGCGGCTGCAATAGTCGAACGTGTCGACCACCAGGCGCATCGACGGCTTGGGCGGAAAGATGTAGGTGCCGCGCGCCGCGTACTCCTTGAGGATGTCGTTCTGAATGGTTCCGCCCAGCATCGCTGGATCGGCGCCCCGCTCCTCTGCCACGATCTGGTAAAGCAGCAGCAGCAGTGACGCGGGGGCGTTGATGGTCATCGAGGTGGTGACCCCAGCCTGATCGATACCGTCGAACAGGGTGCGCATGTCATCCAGTGTCGATATCGGCACCCCGGTGCGTCCCACCTCACCCAGGGCACGGGGATCGTCGGAATCGAGCCCCAACTGCGTGGGGAGATCGAAGGCGACACTCAAGCCGGTCTGCCCACGCGCGAGGAGCAAGTGATAACGCTTGTTGCTTTCCTCGGCGGATGCGAACCCAGCGTATTGCCGCATGGTCCACGGACGTCCGCGGTACATCGTCGGATAGATGCCGCGCGTGTAGGGCCAGGTTCCGGGATCTTCCGCAGGACCCACGGCGTCGCCCTCCCGGTAGACCGGTTGTATCTCGATATCCGAATCGGTCACGATCGGCGCGCTGTTCGGTTGTTTCGTTGCATTTGTGGCCACAGGCATTCCTTCACTCCGCGATGAAGGATACGGGAGGCGGCGGCGATGTGGGGCCAGATGTTCACAACGTCACGCGGGAGCTGAATTGCCCTTACCTGCGGATGTGGTTAGCGCTGCGTATCGTCGACCAGTTCGGTGAGGACGCCGCTACAGGATTCGGGATGGAGAAAGGCGATGCGCCAACCGTGGGTTCCGATGCGGGGCGCTTCGTCGATCAGGCGCACGCCATCGGCTTTCATCCTGGCGAGCTCGCCATCGAGATCAGGGGTGCGGTAAGCGACGTGATGCATGGTGTCGCCACGTTTCGCCAGAAATCGGGCAATGGGGCCATCGGGATCGGTGGGTGTGATGAGCTCGACCCAGCCGCCCCCGCTGGCGAAGGTAACCGCTTCGATCTGCTGATGCGGCAGAAGCCAATGCTCGCCCCCAGTGAAACCGAGTCGCTCGTAGGAGACCAGGGCGGCGTCCAGATCAGCGACGACGATGCCAACATGATGAAGCTCGAGCCGGGAGCCGAACGGGTCGCTCACGCGCCGGTCTCGTCGATCGGGTTTTCCCCGTCCACGACGTTGTCTTGGGATTGGTCGGAATTCTCGTCTGGAACGGCGGTAGGCGAACCAGCCACCACGATGCCAGAACTCGGCGCCGGATGCTCCTTGCTGATCGGCATCTGGTCGTCGCGCAGCATGCTTCCCCGCTTGCGGGCTCCCGCGTATTCGAAGTACGCACGCAGCACCTTGTCGGCGATCGGCACCGCGTAGCTCGATCCTTCGCCGCCCTCCTTCAGGAAGACCGTCACCACCACTTCAGGATCGTTATAGGGTGCATACGACGTGAACCAGGCGTGCGAATCCTGATAGGTGCCGTCTTGGCGTTTGACACCCACCTCGGCGGTGCCGGTCTTCCCCGCGATCTCGATCTGATCCTCGCCGGTCGGATTCGAAGTGAGCCATTTGGAGGTGAACTCGCCGGTATCGCTGTTGTATGTCGCACGGGCGGTACCGGTATCGGCATTGACCACTCGCCACATACCCTCTCGCACAAGATCGAGGTGATCGTTCTGGAGCTTGACCTGACGCAGGCTCTCGGTCGAGAAGCTCTGAATCGTCGAGCCGCTGTCATCAACGGTTTCGAGCAGCAGCCTTGGGCGGTGAATTTGGCCACCATTCGCAATGGCTGACGTGTTCACTGCCAATTGCAAAGGCGTCGTCAGCAAGAATCCTTGGCCAATCGAGGTATTGATCGTGTCGCCGGCCGACCAGCCTTCTTCGTAGATGTCGTTCTTCCACTCAGGATCCGGCACCAGACCGACCGCCTCGAACGGGAGCTCGATTCCGGTGGCCTGTCCGAACCAAAAGCGGTCATACAGATTGTCGTGGATCTTCTGGATGCCGAGCCCCTGGAAGAAGTGCAGATCACCCTTCTGGTCCGATTCGTAGTAGAGATCGCGGTAGTGGAGATTCATCAACGCGCCCTCGGGCTTCTGCTCCGGGGTACCGAGGTTGTAGAAGTAAACGTCGCACGACTGTTCCAGGGCGCCGACCAGATCGAGCGTGCCATGACCTCCATCGGTTCGCCGCCAGCAGAGATATCGGTCACCGCGCGTCTCATCCCAGGTGTATGGCACCCAGATACCGCTGGTGCAGGTGAACGCCGAGTTGGCGGAAATGACGTCTTCGTGCAGACCCGCCATCGCCATGAAAATCTTAAGCGTCGATCCGGGTGGAAAGTGGTCGGCAGCAGCTTTGTTGACGAGTGGGCGATTCTCGTCCTGGGTGTATTCCAGATACTTACGGGTCGAGATGCCCTCGACAAAAAGCTGGTTGTCGTAGAGCGGATAGCTCGCCAGGGCCAGCACGTCGCCATTGCGCACATCGAGCACGACGACTGCTCCGGCACCCGCCTTGTATTCGTGCCGTTCTCGTTCCGGATCGGGATTGGCCTGATCCTTCAGATAGCGATCTTCGTTCGAGAATCGCAGACCCTCTTCCAGCGCCGCGGTCGCCGCGGCCTGGAGCTCCAGGTCAATCGTGAGCTTGAGGTTTCGGCCGGGTACAGGCGGGTTCTCGTAGATAAGCCGGGTTTCGATGCCGAGACCATCAACTTCGACAAACTTGCCACCACGGTTGCCGCGCAGCACCTTCTCCATCCAGAGCTCGAGACCGAGCTTACCGATGGTGTCGTCGTACTCGTAGTAGGAGGCACCGGCAGCGGTCTGGTTGGCGGGGTCTTGCCGCTCTTCCTCGATGACCGGTCCAACGTAC
>JBBQPB010000199.1:0-4701 GCA_038331435.1 Thermomicrobiales bacterium
GGCGACGGTACCGGTGGTGACGGCGGGAACGCTGGAAGCGGCGGCAATGGTGGCCCGGCCATCAGCGGCGACGCAGCTGGCGGCGATGGTGGCAACGCCCAGGTCTTCGTGACCTCAAGTGACGGTTCGCACGTCGAGCCATTCATCATCGGGCTCTGCGCAGACGATGTTGACTTCCTCTGCGGGAAGGGCCAGGTTCAGGGCGATTGCGCTGGCCTGTGCGTCGGACCGATTGCAGGCGACTGCACCGGTATCTGCAAGGGTGAAGTCGAAGGCATCTGCACCGGCATCTGCTTGACCGGTCACGGCGGCGGCGGTCACCACGGTAATGGTGGAAACCACGGCGGCGGCGGCTGGAATGGCGGCGGCGGCAACCACGGTGGCGGCGGCTGGTGGCACGACAAGGGCTGGGGTGGCAAGAGCTACACCGGCGCCGGGTCGGCTGCGGCCAGCGTGCAGGCTTCCATCAAGGCCCTGCCGACAACTGGCGCTGGCAACGGCGCGGGTAGCTCGAGCGAGCTCATGCTCCTTGGTGTCGTGGGTCTCCTCGGCATCGCAGGACTGAGCCTGCGCAAGCGGGTCATCTAGACCCCTGCGGACCAGCCCCGTTCGGCGGGGCTGGCCGAACACAGCAACGCAAACGAGGGTTCCGGATTTCCGGAACCCTCGTTGCATTGGCGGCAATAGAGCGATGTTTGCTGAAACAGACAAGCCATTGGGGCCTGATAACCAAGCCGCCGTCGTCGACGAGCTCGCTCCCCGCGTGAATTCCCACTTTCGGGGGTCGGCGAACCACTCGTCCCCCGGGTAAACTGAGAAGCACGTACCTCGATATCGTCGGTACCACTGAAGTCAGGAGTGCATTCATGGCTACGTTATTTGCGATCGTGTATCCCAATAAAGATCAGGCTGTCAGCGCATTCGATCAGGCCAAAGCGATTGAAAACGCTGGATATATGAACGTAATGGAGCAGGCGCTCATCAGCAAAGACGATTCCGGAGAGATCAAGATCGGCGATGAGAATCATCCGGTCCTGAAGGGCGCTGGCATTGGGGCTGTGGTCGGCGTGCTCACTGGAGCCATCTTCCTCATCCCGGTAGCCGGCCTGGCCCTCGGCCTGGCGGTCGGAGGCTTGCTCGGCCGACATGGCAAAAGTGGTGCTGAGGACGATTTCAAGAAGTTCCAGCAAACCATTGCATCTGAGCTTCAACCAGGAGGCGGCGCCATCCTGCTGCTGGTGCAGACCGAAGCGCCCGACCGGCTCGTTAACGATCTCGGCCACTTCGGCGGCAAGTTGATCTCGTACGATCTTACCGACGAACAGCTCGAGCAGCTCCAGAAGGAGATCGACAAGCTATCGGCTCAGTAAGTAGGTAGCCGTCAAATCCGAGTCAAACCTGGCGCGAGGCGCTTCCCGTCGCAGGGGAGCGCCTCGCGTTCTCTCTCGTCGGCGAACGCGATCCTGGCCGGCATTGGGGCACGCCTCAGGGGGGCGTCCAGCGAAGTGCTCGAAGACGAAAAGTTCGAGCGAGTGATAGCCGAATCATAGCGATCCGCGCTCGGCAAACCCTTGCTAGACTCCCGTAACGTCGGATCCGAATCACTCCGGGGCACTGATCCATGTCACAACCGTCGAACGCTATCACCGGTGAGGTCTGGAAAGACCCTCAATTAGTCGCCACTTTTCTGACTGGTGTGCGCGCTGCGCTCCCCAACGCCGCCGACCAGCTCGAGGTCATGCTTCGCGTTCTGGCATTCACTGGCCGGCCGATCGAACGGGTGCTCGATCTCGGCAGCGGTTCGGGTGTACTGGCCGCCGCGGTGCTCGATCGTTTCCCGGACGTCAACGTGGTGCTGGCTGATTTCTCCGAACCAATGCTCGACGCTGCACATCCGCGTTTCCCATCGCCCCCGCACTATCTGCGACTCGTCGACTTTTCGACATCCACCTGGCCGAGCACAGTGCGCGATTTGGCGCCGTTCGATGCGATTGTTTCCGGCTTCGCGATACACCACCAGCCAGATGAGAGCAAGCGCCGCATCTACGCCGAAATCTTCGAGTTGCTCGCTCCGGGAGCACCCTTCATCCATATCGAGCACGTTGCATCCCCCACTCCCTGGATCGAGCACCAGTTCGACGAGCTGCTGGTCGACCGTATGTATGCCTACGATCGGCAGATCGACGGCGGGCGGACTCGGGAACAGGTCGCCAACGACTATGTCTATCGCCCGGACAAAGCGGCCAACATTCTCGCGCCACTCGAAACGCAGCTCCAATGGCTGCGCCAGATCGGCTACGTCGATGTCGATTGCCTCTTCAAAATCTATGAGCTCTGCCTGTTCATCGGACGTAAACCGGGATAACCCAGGAAGGAATACCATCGTGCAGCTGGATCAACGGCAGCGGACCCTCGCGCTTGAAACGTTGCGGTCAGCCCAGGGCGACGTGTCGCACGAGCAACGCCAGCTCATTCGTGCCTTGCTGGCCGAACGAGCCGATCCGGGAAGGGACACGGTTACAGCCGGGGTCGAGCAACCGGTGGAGATTTGGCGTGACCAGCGAGGCGTGCCCCACATTCGAGCGGCGACCACGGCCGACCTCTTCTTCGCACATGGGTACGTCCAGGCACAAGACCGGCTGTGGCAGCTCGACTATTTGCGCCGGCAGGCGACCGGGCGTCTGAGCGAAATCTTCGGGGAATCGAGACTCGCAGAAGACCGCATTGCGCATACGCTCCGCATTCCAAAGATTGCGCAATCGATTTACGAAACCTCGTCTCCTGAGAGCCGCTCCGCGCTGGACGCGTTCGCGCGAGGTGTAAACACCTTCACGTCTGAAGTCATGGCTCAGGAATCGCAGTTACCGATCGAGTTCGACCTGCTCGATTACCACCCAGAACCCTGGTCCCCCGTCGATTCGCTCGCTATCTTCCGCCGCTGGCACTGGTATCTCACCGGGCGGCTCAATGTCATCTCCACCCCGGAAGCAGTCCGCGCCGGGATCGGGGATGGCCACCGCTACCAAGCCTTTTTCGCGCCTGATGGTCCCTTGCGGTACATCGTGCCAGAAGGGAATTACGCCCCCGAACCGCGCTGGCCCGATAAGCCCCAGGTTCCAATGACCGAATCGTTCTGGGGACAAACCCTGGGAGAAGGCAGCAACAATTGGGCCGTCGCTTCAGCGCTCGCTGCCGATGGCAATGCCCTGCTCGCGTCGGATCCGCACGTCTATTACACCGTGCCGGCCGATTGGTACGAAGTCCATTTGAGTGCACCGGAGTTCGAGTGCTTTGGTACCACGTATCCCGGCCAACCCGGATTGCTCTATGGACGAGGCGCGGGAATCTCCTGGGGAATCACCAACAACATCTGTATGCAACGCGATCTTTACGTTGTCGAATCGACCGATGACGTGATCGTCGCCGATCCAATCGAGATTCGCATCAAGGGCCAGGATTCCTACATCCAGGTGGATCGGTCGATTGGCGATCGGCCCATCGTCGATCATCTCGTGCCCGAAGCCGCCTTGCCGCACAACCTGCAGCCTGACCGTTACACCGAGCCGACCTCGCTCGCGCTCGATTGGGTCGGTTTTCGTTCGTCCGACGAGACAAAATCGATGCTCGACTTCGCAACCGCCCAGACCATCGATGATGGCCGCGAGGCGTTGCGCGCCTGGGGTTGTCCCACCTTCAACCTCGTGTTCGCCGACACGGCCGGCGACATCGCCTATCAGACCAGTGGGTTTCTGCCGCTCCGGGGACGCGAAATGCGTGGATACCGCTCATTGCACGAACCCGCGGACGTATGGGCTGGTTTCATCCCATTCGAAGGGTTGCCATCCCTTGTGCGACCGGATCGCGGGTGGGTGGTGACGGCCAATAATCCTACCGCTCCGCCCGACTTTCCCTATCCGCTCTTTGGCACCTGGGCGCCGGAAGATCGCGCGGGTCGGGCAGAAGAGCTAATCCAGTCGACGGACCAGCATACGGTCGAGGGATTCGAGCAGTTTCAGAATGATGTGTTTTCTGGCCGGGCGCAGCGGGGATTGCCCGGCCTGCTGGCCGCGATGGCGATGGTAGACGATACCGCCATCCGATCCGCGCTGGCGCGGTTCGATGCCTGGGACCTCCAGCTCACGACCGAAAGCGTTCCCGCCTCGCTCTATTACGTCTTCTTCTGGCGTTGGCACCAGGCAGTCATCGCCAGGCAATTCTCAGCGCAGATCATACCGTTGGTGCGGGACGCGGGCTGGGGCCTGAGCAGCGATCTGCTGCATCGGAACGTGGCCGATTGGTTTGCCGATGACGCCGAACGGGTTGCCATGATTCAGTCGGCGTTCGCCGAAGCCATTGCCTGGTTGACCGAGCGCTTTGGCCCAGAGAGCGCCGGATGGACCTGGGGGGCGATTCACCGACTCGGCGCAACCCATCCCGCCGCATCCACTCCGCTTCAGCACCAGTTCCTGGATATCCCCGCGGAGGCCTGTCCCGGGGGCGCCGGAACACTGGCCAATGCGTTCTACACCCCACCCGGCAACTTCGACACCCGTATGGGTGCGTCATATCGCATGGTGGTGGACATGGCAGAAGCTGGAGCCTTCCGCTCTATCACCTGGCCGGGTCAATCCGGTCATGCGGGCAGCCCGCACTATGCCGATCAGGCCGCCGATCATATCGCCGGTCGTTTTGTCGATCTTG
>JBBQPB010000200.1:0-4644 GCA_038331435.1 Thermomicrobiales bacterium
GCTCCCAATCTCGTTCAACCGATTGCCGGAAATTGTTCCTCGTTAACAACCCATTCCGCTGGATCGAAATCGATTTTGGGCAGACCGGTCAGAGGAGCTCGCCACTCCAATGGCGCTCCCACCGTTCCGGTCATCGTCGAGGGCATCCCTGCCCGTTCGGATCTGTGCAGGCGTTCAGCCCGCGTTCCCCATCGATTCAGGTTTCTCCCAGCCAATTCGCGGAAGCTTGGTATGGTGAGCGGCGCGGCGATCTGGCCGCGGATGCGAAACAGGAGTAACAGGCTGGACATGGACGTTCCAAAGAATCTCGACGGGCGGGTGGCGCTGGTGACTGGCGCTGGATCGGGGCTCGGCCAGGCATCGGCGATTGAGTTGGCCCGCCGCGGCGCGTACGTCGCCTTTACCGAGTTGCCAGACCGGCTCGACCGCGCTGCGGAAACCCTCGATCGAATCGAGGCCGCCGGCGGGAACGGGCTCGTGCTTGCGCTCGATGTGACCGATCTCGAGAACATTCGCCAGGTGGCGACAACCACCGCCGCCATTCGCGGACGGATCGACATGTTGGTCAACAACGCCGGTATCAACATCCGCCAGGACGCGTTCGATGTCACCGAAGAGGCCTGGGACAAAGTGATCGACACTGATCTTAAAGGCGTCTTCTTTATGGCTCAGGCGGTTGGCCGCATCATGCGCGATCAAGACCCCCAGGGCGGTTCCATCGTCAATATCGCTAGCACTATGGGACTGGGAGGCTACTACCAGCGTTCCGCCTATTGCTCCGCGAAAGCGGGTGTCGTGAATATGACCAAGGTCTTAGCGCTCGAATGGGCGCCGGTCGGCATTCGTGTCAATTCGGTCTGCCCTGCTTTTGTCGATACCCCGCTCACCCGTCCTATGTTCGAAAGCCAGCCAGCCTCGTACGACGACATCATCTTTCGCACCCCGATGGGGCGCCTTGGACAGCCCGAAGAGGTGGCAAATGCGGTTGCCTTCCTGTGCGGACCGGAATCGTCCTACGTCAACGGACTGCCGCTGACCGTCGACGGCGGCTGGACCGCGACCTAATCCGAATCAGTCAGGAGCTCACATGCGCCTTACCCGTCGTGCCTTCTTTGCCAGTCCGCTCGGTTTTGGGTTGCTAGCCGTTCCCGATTTCGTGGTGGCGCAAGGGGTGTCCGGACTGCCGATCGGGTTCGAACCCGTTTTCGACGGTCTGAGTCGCCCGGTTGGCTATATCGATGCCAACGACGGTTCGGGTCGCTTCTTCATCGTCGAGCAGGATGGCCGCATCCTGGTTTCAGCCGGCAGCGATCTGCTCGACACTCCCTTCCTCGATATCACCGGTCAGCTGTCGACTGGTAGCGAGCAAGGGTTACTCGGCGTGGCGCTCGATCCCGGTTTCGCCGAGAACGGTCGCGTCTTCGTCTCCTTTACCGATAGCGACGGCGACTCCCGGATCGTGCGCTACACCGTCAGCACGGACGATCCATCCCTGCTCGATCCAGGCTCGGCGGTCACGATCCTCTCGCTCGACCAGCCGTTTCAGAACCACAACGGCGGCAATATTGTCTTCGGGCCGGACGGCTACCTCTACATTGGATTTGGCGATGGCGGCGGTCAGGGCGATCCAGACAGCAACGCGCAGAATCCGGGTGTGTTCTTTGCCAAGATCCTGCGCATCGACGTCAGCGGCGATCAGGAGCCGTACAGCATCCCCGCTGACAATCCCTTCATCGACGATGCCAGCTTCGTCCCGGAGACGTTTGCCTGGGGTTTCCGCAACCCCTGGCGCTTCAGCTTCGACCGGGAGACCGGCGACCTCTGGATCGGTGATGTCGGCCAAAACACCATCGAGGAGGTCGATCTCATTCCCACCGGCACCAGTGGCCAGAACTTCGGATGGAGCGAACTGGAAGGGAACGAGTGCTTCAACGATCCCAACTGCGATCCTTCGGCATATACCGCTCCAGTCGAGCAGTACACGCATGATTACGGTTGCTCCGTAACCGGCGGCTTTGTCTACCGCGGCGCCAGCATTCCAGATCTGGCCGGCACCTACCTGTTTGCCGACTATTGCACCGGGTACCTCTGGGGCCTCACCCCCAACGGCGATGGCACCTACACCGCCACCGACTTCCTCGAAACCGGCATGAACCCATCTTCCTTTGCCCAGGACGCCAGTGGTGAGCTCTTTATTCTCGACCTCAACGGCGGTATCTATCGCATCGTCGCCGGGTAGAATGTCGCCCTCGGCTTGCCAGCGTCTGCCGTTCGGTTGTCGTTGAGGGCGTGTTTGCCTGCTCGTCGCAGGGCAGGGATCTGGGCGCTGCGAGCATAGACAGCGCGGCACTTATCGCGCCCAAACCGGATCCGCCTGCTCGCTGTTTTCGTGAAAGAACCCGATGCCTGCGGGCGCAATCAAAAGCCATTCCGCGTCAGCCTCCCCGACATTTGCCAATTGATGGAGCGTTTGCGCTGGCACCACAAGCGTGTCGCCTGGGCTGAGGGTCACGACGTCCCCCTGGACCCGCAGCTCCACGGTGCCGGCCGTCATCAGCATCACTTCTTCATGATCATGCGTATGCGGCGGATTCCCGCCGCCTGGGTGCTGCCGTTGCCGGATCACGCTCACTCCCGTGCTCCCCGGCTGGGAGTCGCAATACCAGTGGCCGTGTTGGTCCCAGGCGTTTCGATGGAGGGCAAATCCGTTGCGCGAAGTACATTCATTTGCCAAGTTCCTACGTATCGTGGAATTCGAGCGCCGTCGCGGCTCATGCCAAGCGACGCGTCCGAAGGCGACTGAACCCATAATTGCAGACTTGGGCTTCCCCACGAAGCGGCGCAAACCGGAGCCTGGCTGAGCATTCGCCCAACCAAGTCGCTATTCTCAGGTAAGTCGCAAGCTCGGAAGATCTTGCAAGCGTTTTTTGTGAAGGGATTGAGCATGGACAATCGTCGATTTGACGCCCTGGCGCGTTCGCTTGCCACAGGGTCAAGTCGGCGTCAGGTCTTGCGCGGGGGGCGGGGACACCGCGTCTTGCCTGGATACGAGCACTATTGCCGGTTCGTGCAACGGCTTTAGCGATTGTCCTGCAGGCACGGTATGTTCAGAAGTTCAATCAACCGATCCCGGGTACGGCTTCCTCTGCCTCTATCCCTGTTGTGCCGTTTCGTGAGCCAGCCCAGCGGCTCCAGCAAATTGCTGGAGCCGCAATCGAACTCGTGAGCCAGTTGGTATCGGCAGAGCGGCAAAGCGAACCGAAGTCCAGTGACTGGCCCTCCCTGGTCTCAGCTTTCCAGAGTCCACTCTGACTCGACGAGCTGTGACCGCATCTTTTTCAAGCCCAAGCGCATCCGCCCCTTGACCGTTCCCAAGGGAACCCCCATCCGTTCAGAAATCTCCTGATGGGTCAGGCCATTGAAGAACGCCAGCGTGATCGCGTCGCGTTGCTCGCCTGGCAACGTGCTGATCGCCGCATGAATCTGCTCTGATTGCAATGAAGCCACCGCTTGCTCATGCGGATCGTTGTTTTCGCCGAGCAGGTAATCCACCTCGTCGATCGGGCGATCCTGCCGGGCGCGGCCCTCGCGCCCACGGTGCCGGTCGATGGCGGCATTGCGCACGATCGTGAGCAACCAGTTCTTGACACTCCCTCGCTCCGGATGGAACGAGATGTGGTTGCGCCAGACCTGCACGAACGCGTCCTGCAGGCAATCTTCGGCGGCGGTGGCGTCTTCCAGAATGCGATAGGCGACCGCCATCGCCAGGCGGCGATACCGGTCGTACAACAGCCCAAGCGCATCGGCATCGCCCCGACCGAGATCGGCGATCAGCTCTTCATCGGTGCGGATAGAAATGGCGGAGACGTAGTCCATAAAAGCGATACATACCGGTCGAAAATCAATCGTTGCGCCGCAGGCAACGGAATGCGGAATCCTCAATAGTATGCTGTATCCGGCCCAGAACTTGGGTATTTCTATAGGGGGGGGCGTACCGCGAGACGCGCTTCCACTGGTTCTCAGCGGTCTCCCGAGGACGCATCGCGCGTGTTCGATACACACACCCCGCGGTTCATGCTACGAAAACGTGCCAAAATCCTCCACCAGATGCTCGGCGCAACGCAACGCCAGCGACCCAATCGTCGAGGTGGGATTGATCGCGCCGCCGGTTGGCATCAGGCTTCCATCCATCACGAACAAGTTGGGGACCTCCCAGGTCTGTCCATATTCGTTGGTCACCGACGTTTCCGAATCGACCCCCATCCGGCAAGTGCCATAGAGATGAAACGCCGGCGGCGCATACTCCCGGCCGAACCGTTCCCACCGGTTGATCTTGATATCCCACGCGTCGCACGCCTGCACCAAATCGACCGCCCGATCGATCGCGAAGTCCATCATGCGCCGGTCGTTGGGATGCAGCCGATAATCGATCTTCGGCGCTGGCAGACCGCTCGAGTCGGTCAGCGTCTTTGAAAGCGTCACCCGATTCTCTGGCAGCGGCAGATCGTCGCCCATGCAGACCACGCTGATGCCATGCCCGAATCGTTTGCGGAAGAATTCGTGATGCCCCTGACCCCACGGAATCGTGTGCCGCGAATGCGACCCCAGCGCCTGGAACCCGGCTCCGTTCATGCGCACGATGTG
>JBBQPB010000201.1:0-4637 GCA_038331435.1 Thermomicrobiales bacterium
CCTGACGGCTCTTCTCGAGTTGACATGTATGAACGATCCCCGGAGCTTCCCAATCCATCTGCTCCGGGGATCGCTTGGTTTCGCCAGCCAAATCCTCGCTCTTCCCCCGAGAGACGTGGTTCTCCGAAGGCGGCGAGACCAAGAGGAACATGTCATTCTGATCGAAGCGAAGAATCCCCTTGGACTTCCCCAACCGCCTCATGTCATGAGGGCCACGGTGCCCATAAAGGTTCGCTGCCACGATCCACTGGGAACTTCCCTGTCTAACACTTCAAGCGAATTCGCAGTCCTGAAAGGACTTCAAGTGCGTAGCACCGTCGCGTTAGCACGGTGCGGTCCTCATCGAACGAGCCATCCTGAGGCGAAACACTCCAATCGCCCCAACTCAGGTAAGCCGATGGCGCCAGGCTCATGGGGGCAATCGCAATGATCCGCGGATCACTCACAAATCTGCGCGCAGTCGACCGGGGCGACCTCGACCGCATTCATGTGTGGCTCGATGACCCAGAGCTCATGCGCTGGTGGGGCTACGGCGCGCCAGCTGTTTCCCGCAGCGCAACCGTCCGGAGAATCGAAGACTGGCTCGCGGATGAGCTCATCTGGGACCACCCGGTTGCGCTGATGGTCGAAACCCTCGAAGGCGAGACATGCGGTCTGGTAATTCTCTCGCGTATTGCCGCTATCGACGATTCGTGCGAACTCAGCATCTTTCTCGAACCGTCATTTCGCGGCCAGGGTATCGGAGCAGACGTGATCGAAACCATCACTGATGTCCTCCTCACGCAATGGAATTTCCATCGCGTAACCGTACAGTCAGAGGAGCATAACGTGGCTGCGCACGCGCTTTTTACCCGCCTCGGGTTTGTGCTGGAAGGGCGGCTGCGCGAAGCCCGTTTCTTCGATGACGGCTGGCACGACATACTGATCTTCGGGCGACTCCGAGCAACCGAGGGAGGGGACACATGAGCGAACGAGCTCAAGACCCGACCGAACTGTTTGACGTCTTGCGCGCCGATGGTACCGCGACCGGGGAGCAGAAAGCTCGGGCTGCCGTCCATCGCGACGGTGACTGGCACGGTTCCGTGCATGTCTGGGTTTACGGGGTCGACCCACTGGGACCCTATCTCGCCTTTCAGCGGAGAGGCAGATTCAAAGATACCCTGCCACTGAAGCTCGACGCCACCGTCGGCGGACACATTCGGTCGGGAGAAATGGTCGAAGAAACGCTGCGCGAGGTCCAGGAGGAGATTGGCCGTCCAGTGACGATTGCCGAGTTGCTTCCAGCCGGCGTAAGAGTCGCGGTCAGCGAAGACACGACCGGGAGCATAGATCGAGAGATCCAGCGCGTTTTTCTCTGGCGGGTCGATGAACCGTTACCGACCTTCGCCCCCAACCCGGACGAGCTCGAATCCCTTGTGCAGATCCAGCTTGCGGATGTGCTGGGCATCTTCGGCGACGGCATCGTCGCCGCCGATGCGCTCGAGTTGAGATCCGGTTCCGCGATACTCACTCCAACGCTCGTCACCCGAAGCGAGTTTGCTGATGGAATCGACCGCTATCCTTACCGGGTTGCGATCGCCGCCAGCAACGCCCTGCGCGGCGACAGATACATCTCTATCTAGCGCATCCACGCGGTAAGCAAACGGATCATTGCAGCAAAAGCGGTCCACAAAATGAGATGCACCACGCATCCGACCGGGGCGCAGCCATACCCGATCCCACCGCTTCCGTAGCTAGCAGCGTTCCTGCCCTCGCGTGGACTCGGAGACTCCCCATAGCCCTATTGTTCATGGCAGGGCACATCTCCCCGTTTCCGTGGAGCGCCCCCTCCACCAATTCTGGATTCATTCCCCCGAATTACTGCACGTGTTTTATCCGGCGAATCCACTGTTCGAATGCTTCATAGAATTCAGAGAGCTGCCCACGAACGCGATCGTCATGGAGCCTCCCATTCCGGTCGATCGCTTCGCCCACGGACATGATGAATACTTCCGGTTTGGGCATGATCGCCATATCGAGGCAGGGAAGGAACGAGCGCATATGCAACTGCATCCGCATCGTGCCGGAACGACCCCCTGACGCACCGAGAATGGCTCCAGGTTTACCAACAATCGGTGCCGAGCCAGACGGGCGCGACGCCCAATCGATCGCGTTCTTCAGCACTCCAGGCACCGAATAGTTGTATTCGGGTGAGATGAAAAGAATCGCATCGGCTTCCCGTACAGCGCCCCAGAACCGCTCGATGACCGGGGTGGGATTGTCCTGGATTTCCTGGTTGAAAAGCGGCAGCTCCCAGATCGGAATCTCGGTCAATTTCATTGTCTCTGGCACGAGCTCGTGCGAGTTCTCGAACACCTTCCGGTTGTAAGACTCCTTGCGCAAACTGCCGATCATGACTCGAACGTCGAGCGGTTCCATTCACACCTCTTTCTTACGTTTCAGCATAGTCGGAGCAACGGACACCGCACAAAAGAAGCGACCCCTACCTGGACATCCCGGTAGGGGTCGTAAGCGGAGGCCCGGTGTCCTATGCGTTCTGTGCAGTCAAGCGGCGCAGCACCGTCTGCAAGATACCGCCGTTACGGAAATACTCGAGCTCGATCGTGCTATCGATGCGCGCAATGGCCTCGAACTCAGTCTTCGAGCCGTCTGCTTTGGTGGCGACGATCTGGATGCGGCCATTCGGCTTGAGCCCGTCTCCGATGCCAGTCACCTCGAAGACTTCCTCGCCGGTCAGACCCAGCGACGTGGCATTCTGCCCTGGCATGAAGACCGCTGGCAGCACGCCCATGCCCACCAGATTGCTACGGTGGATGCGCTCGAAACTCTCCACCAGCACCAGCTTGATTCCCAGCAGGAGCGTACCCTTGGCCGCCCAGTCGCGGGAGGAACCAGACCCGTATTCCTTGCCGCCGATCACGATCAGTGGAATAGTGTTCTTCTGGTAGAACATGGACGCATCGTAGATCGACATGTCTTCGCCGGTCGGGAAGTAGCGCGTGATGTTTCCCTCGCTGCCAGGCACAAGCTGATTGCGTAAGCGAATGTTGGCGAAGGTGCCGCGAATCATGACCTCGTGATTGCCGCGCCGGGAGCCGTATGAATTGAATTCCACTGGCGCGACATCGTTATTGATGAGGTACTGCGCAGCCGGGCTTGTCTTCGCAATCGCGCCGGCGGGCGAAATATGATCGGTAGTCACCGAATCGCCTAGGTATGCCAGCACGCGTGCGCCGTGGATGTCGCTGAGTGGATCTGGCGCCGGTGCGAGGTCGATGAAATAGGGCGGCTCCTGTACATAGGTTGATTCCTGGTTCCAGTCGTAAAGCGCGCCCTCCGGAATCGCCATCAACTTCCAGAGCTCGTCCCCCTCGAAGACCCCGCGATACTCATTTGCGAAGATCTCCGAATCCACCGCCGACGAAAGCGCATCCTGCACCTCTTCCGGCGTTGGCCAGATGTCCCGCAGATAGACGGGTTCGCCGTTCGGGTCCTCACCGATCGGATCGGAATCGATATTGATGTCAACGGTGCCTGCCAGCGCATAGGCGACCACCAACGGCGGCGATGCCAGGAACGACGCGCGCACCTGCGGATGAATGCGTCCTTCGAAGTTGCGATTGCCGGAAAGCACCGCCGCAACGACCAGCTTGTTCTCGTCGATCGCATCTGCGACCGGAATCGGAAGCGGTCCAGAATTGCCGATACAGGTTGTGCAACCATAGCCGACGGTATGGAAACCGAGCGCTTCGAGATAGGGCGTGAGCTCAGCTTTATTCAGCATCGCCGTCACAACCTGGGAACCAGGCGCGAGACTGGTTTTCACGTACGGAGGCACGTCGAGTCCACGCTCGACTGCTTTCTTCGCTACCAGGCCCGCACCCAGCATCACCGCCGGGTTAGAAGTGTTGGTGCAGGACGTAATGGCGGCAATCGCAACCGCGCCGTGGTGTAGCTCTTCCTGCTGGTTGCCGATCGTGACCGGAACGGATCCCATGTGATGTGAGCCATTCGAGCCTATCTGGTCCTGGTACGCCGCTCGGAAGGTCGATTTGACATCCGGGAGGGAGACTCGATCTTGCGGCCGCCGAGGGCCGGCCACACTGGGCCGCACGTCGGCAAGATCCAGCTCCAGTACCTCGTTGAAAACGGGATCAGGGGTTTCATCGGTGCGGAACAGGCTCTGCTCCTTGGAATAGCGCTCGACCAGATCGATCAAGCTTTCGGAGCGCCCGGTCACACGCAGGTACCGCAGGGTCTCGTCGTCGACCGGAAAGAACCCGGCAGTCGCGCCATATTCTGGAGCCATGTTGGCCAGTGTGGCTCGGTCGGGCAGCGAAAGACTGCTCAATCCTCTGCCGAAGTATTCGACGAAGCGTCCGACCACCCCATGCTTTCGCAGGATTTGGGTGACATAGAGCACCAGATCGGTGGCGGTCGTACCGGGCTGCAGCTTGCCAGTCATCCGGAAACCGACAACCTCGGGCATGAGCTGATAGAGCGGCTGTCCAAGCAACACCGCCTCGGCCTCGATACCGCCGACGCCCCAACCGAGCACGCCGAGCCCATTGATCATCGTGGTGTGGGAGTCGGTTCCAACCAGCGTGTCCGGAAATGCTACCGTCTCGGTTCCGAGT
>JBBQPB010000202.1:0-4628 GCA_038331435.1 Thermomicrobiales bacterium
TTCCCGATCTGGCTGCTACCGATTTGTTGCTACAACAAATGATGGGCTTGCGGCCGGTGCGCACCTATCCACTGCCGGACAGCCCGAACGACACTGTGCATGTCTACGAAATGGGCGACGGTGGGGCGGGAGCAGAACTGCATGTCGCGGTCCAGCCCGGTCTTCAGGTCGCGGCACAAGGCGCGGGTGGAGTCCACCATGTTGCCTTCCGATCGACCGACGTGGACTACGACGCCTGGGCGGACCGGCTCACCGAGATGCGCATCCCAAATAGTGGCAAAGTCGATCGTTACTGGTTCAAAAGTCTCTATTTCCGCGAGCCGAATGGGGTGCTTTTCGAGATTGCCACTGACGGACCTGGTTTCGGGGTCGATGAGGATATGGAGACACTGGGCGAAAAGGTGGTTCTGGCGCCGTTCCTGGAACCGCATCGCGCGGAGATTGTTGCGAATCTGAAACCAATCGACTAGCTGTTCCAACTTCTCACACTCAGCATGGCCAGCTGACTTCCTTTCAGACTATGTCAGCGGAATTGAACTCGGTTCCTATGCTGTTCAAAGAGAAGGGAGCTCAGTGGCTCAACGTTCGCTTGAACGTCTGCGAACGTAAATTCTGCTCAATCAGGCGGGGCCGGTCGCAACCGGCCCCGCCTGGTCGATGCCTTAGTTCTCGTCGATTCGATGGACGGACTCTTCATCGTCGACCGTCGTGGAGGATTTGTCCGTGACGTGGACGCGAAGTTTGCCGTCTTATATTCCGAGTATGGACTGAACCGGTACCTCGAAATCCTTGTGCGGTGAATCGGTGCCGACGAGCAGATAGTGCTCGTGCGCTTCCCGCACATGTCCCAGCGGACGACCGTCGAATCCGACCACCTCGATACCGACCGGGACCTGCCCGTCGTTCCGTTTTTCGAAATCAGCCATGATCTCCTCCTCGAATATGTGCAACGTCTTGCGCTCATTATCGGTCGGTGGTCGAAATCTCGACGGCGCGAGCGACCAATCAGTGAAGGAGGTGCAGATTATGCACAAGGTAACCCCGTTTCTCTGGTTCAACGACACCGGCGAAGAAGCAATGAATTTTTACGTTTCGGTCTTTCCGAATTCGAAGGTGCTGGATCGCAGCGCCTGGGGCGAGGGTGGTCCGGTGCCGGCCGGAGGGATGATGGTCGGCGATTTCGAGCTCGACGGGCAGCCGGTGCAGATCCTCAACGGCGGTCCGCACTTCAAGCTCGATGAGGCGTTTTCGTTTTCGATCAAATGCAAAGACCAGGACGAGGTCGACTATTACTGGAACGCGCTCACTGCCGGTGGCGAGGAAAGCCAGTGCGGCTGGCTGAAGGATAAGTACGGGGTTTCCTGGCAGGTCGTACCGGAGCAGCTGCAACTTTTGCTGGGGGCGATGACCCGGAGGGCGTCAGTCGCGTAGTGACCGCATTTATGCAGATGCGAAAGTTCGACATCGCCACGCTCGAACGGGCCTACGACAGCGAATAAGACACGGGTCTGAATAGCTATTCGAACTCGTTATTTGCAGTGGAATTAGGCGCCACCAGGAGTGTACTGGTGGCGCTCGTTCGTGCTCAGTGCCGACCATCCGTGGAACCCGCCGCTCGATAGCTCAAGTGTGCTCTTGACTCGAGTTCTGCGCCCTGAGTTGGGCAAGAAGAACGACGACTGCGGTTGCTTGTGCCATGTCCTGCAAACTGATGTACTCAAGCGGGCCGTGGATGTTCTGCATCCCGGTGAAGATGTTTGGGGTTGGCACGCCAAGTTCTGTCAGGCGGGAGCCATCGGTGCCGCCGCGGATAGGCGGAGAGGTGACCTCGATACCGAGCTGCTCGCACGCTTGACGCGCGAGATCGACCGGCCCCATGTCGTTTTTCAGCCAGTTGCCCATGTTGCGGTATTGCGGTGTGATGCTGCAGGTGATCTTCGCACGCGGCTCGGTGAGCTGAATGGTCTCGCAGACGCTTTGCAGGATGCGGCCATTTTCGGCCAGCTTCTCGTCGTCGAAATCGCGCAAGATGAACTCGAGCGTAGCCGACGCAGAACCGCCCGCCAGGTGATAGATGTGAATGAATCCCTGACGTCCATCGGTCGTCTCAGGGGTGCGCGTCACCTGCGGCAGGGTGTCGATGATCTTGGCAGCCAGGTGCAAGGCATTGACCATGACGTCTTTGGCTTGGCCCGGGTGAATCGAAACGCCTTCGATCGTAACAGTTCCCTTGTCGGCCGAAAACGTCTCGTAGACGATCTCGCCCAGCTCGGCTCCGTCAAGCGTGTAGCCGAAATCGGCCGCGAGATCCTTTGGCAGCTTGGCATTGACACCCCGGCCGATCTCCTCATCGGGAGTAAAGCAGACGCGAATCGTGCCATGCGGAATCGA
Organism: Thermomicrobiales bacterium; assembly: GCA_038331435.1. GTDB lineage: Bacteria > Chloroflexota > Chloroflexia > Thermomicrobiales > UBA6265 > JAMLHN01. The sequence goes on from JBBQPB010000202.1 coordinate 2,392, forward strand.
CAGGTCTTGCAAAAGATGCTTTGCCATCGCCATCACAATGGCAACGCCAGCCTTATCGTCCGCTCCCAGCAATGTGTCGCCGCTCGACGTCACGATGTCGTTGCCAATCTGGGTGGAGAGATACGGGGTTTCATCGGCCAGGATGACCACAGGCGGGTTCTCTGAAAGAACGATGTCTCCGCCCTTATAGTTGCGATGCACGATCGGCCGGACATTGCTCGCTGGATAGGCGGGAGACGTGTCGACATGAGCGAGAAACGCGACCGTGGGAACATCGTGATCGACTGTTGCGGGAATCGTCGCGATGACCGCGCCAGTGTCAGTCAGCCGCACGTCGCTGGCTCCGAGCGCGTTCAGCTCGTCGAGCAACATGCGCTGGAGATCGAGCTGAATGGCGGTGCTTGGATTGGTTGGCGACGATTCGTCCGCCTGGGTGTCGACCTTCACATAGCGAAGGAAGCGATCCTCCAGTTCGGCGAGGTATCCGTCACTCATTCGACTCCTCCTTTGTTATCTTTTTAAGTATCATAGAGGTTTGTTTCAGAATTGGAAGAGAAAAGGTCGAGGCCCAGCCGCTGTGCGAGAAACCTCGCGACGAGCTGGCCACGAACACTATTTCCAGCGGCATCGAGCGGAGGCGAGAAGGTGGCCAGGCCGTCTTTGCCGGGGGAAACGGTGATGATCCCACCACCCACGCCGCTCTTGCCTGGCAAACCAACCTCGTAAAGCCAATCCCCCGACGTTTCGTAGAGTCCGGCGGTTGCCATAACAGCAAGCACGCGACGACAGGTGGACTCACTAACCACCCGATCGCCAGTCATTGGATTGACGCCGCCGTTGGCGAGGGTGGCTCCCATGCTAGCCAGGTCGACCGTCGTCACCGAAAGAGATGATTGGCGAGTATAGAGATCGACCACTTCGGTGGGATCCCCATCCAGCCGGCCCAACGAGAAAAGCAAGTTGGCCAACGCGCGGTTGCGGTGGTTCGATTCGGACGCGGAGGTGAAAATGTCGTTGTCCAGCGCCAGGCGCCGGCCAGCGAAGCGGGAGAGGGACGCCAGCAAGGTTTCCCATTTTTCTTCCACATCCCCACCTGGAACTAGTGCGGCGGTGGCAATGGCCCCCGCGTTCACCATCGGATTATCTATGACGTTTTGCATAGCTCCTGCGAGCGGAGTGATCACGATTAGGCGGTCGAAATTCCCAGCGGGAACTCATCGAGCGATTCCGCTGGAGGTGCTTGTGGGGAGGTTTCCGGCTCGGCTTGCCGTGAAAGCTCCGCGATACGGTCGATTGCCTGGGACGCACTCCAAAAGAAATGCTGCTCACCGATTTCAGTGATCAATCCGGAGCGTTCCATTACTTTCTGGACGGATGGTTGCAACCCGCTGACATAGATCGTGCCGCCGCCTTTGACGTGCTCGCGCCAGATATGCTCGATCGCTTGCACACTGGAGACATCAGCCATGGGAACGCCGCGCATCGAGAGGATCAGAATCTTGCTGAAGGGCATGGATTCGATTCGCTCGACGAGTTGATTGACTGAACCGAAAAAGAGCGGCCCGGTGATGTACACGACAGTGGCGTCTGGCGACCGTTGCGAAACGATGCCGATATCGTTCCAGCGTACCGGCGCGGTGTTCACTTCGAGTTTGGAGGCCTGGTTGAGAAAGAGGACGACGCTGAGTCCGAGACCGACCACGATGGCCTGGGTCAGATCGAGCGCGATCGTCGCAAGCATGGTGGCAAAAAATGCCGCGACAGCGCCTTTCAGTCGGTGATTCCAGTAGTAGCGAATTGAGTGCCACTCGTTCATCCGCCAGGCGGTGACGAACAGCACGCCAGAGAGGGCGGAAAGTGGAATATGGCCAAGTAAGGCTCCGAAGAAGAGTGCTCCAACCAGCAACGTAATCGACTGAACGATGCTAACCATGCGGGTCACGCCACCCGCTTTGACACCGACACTGGTGCGCGCGATGGCCGCGGTTGCCGGCACTCCTCCGAAGAACGGGAGGGCGATGTTGCCGATTCCCTGCGCGATCAGTTCCTGGTTGACCGCCAGCTTTCGTCCGGTCATGCGTCCGCCGACGATGCCACAAAGCAGGCTCTCGATCGCCCCGAGCATACCGATGGCAAGCGCGGGAACCATCAGCTGGGGGATGAGCTCGAGATCGCTCCGGTTCGGAATCAGCCTATCCTCGAGGACGATTCCACGGGGAATCGCGCCGATCGCAATG
>JBBQPB010000203.1:0-4617 GCA_038331435.1 Thermomicrobiales bacterium
GGTTTTCCTCAGGAAGGATCATTCGCTTGATGCCATGACGGTGCGCGGCAAGTGCTTTGTCTTTTACGCCGCCAATCGGTAACACGCGACCCAACAGGGTGATCTCGCCGGTCATAGCCGTGTCATTGCGCACGGGCCGGCGCATGAGTGCCGAGATGAGTGCGGTGGCCATGGTAATTCCGGCCGAGGGGCCATCCTTGGGTGTCGCGCCCTCTGGTAGGTGAATGTGGAGATCGAGCACTTCGCGGAAGTTCACGGGAATGCTGAACTGTTCAGAGCGGGACCGCGCGTAGGATACGGCTGCCTGGGCCGATTCCTGCATCACATCACCAGCCCGGCCGGTGATCATCAGTGTGCCCTTGCCCGGCATGGTCGCAACTTCGACTGGAATGAGCTCGCCACCAATCTCGGTAGTGCCAAGCCCCATGGCCACGCCTATCTGACTTGCGGCAAGCTCGTGAACCACCTGGAAATGACGCGGACCGAGATAGTGTTCGATGCGGGCAACGCTGATTGGCTCGTCAGTGTTACGGCCACCCACCACCTCGCGGGCGACTTTGCGGCAAATGGCAGCGATTTCACGCTCCAGCTCGCGGACTCCTGCCTCACGCGTGTAGCCGCGCACCAGAAAGCTCCATGACGCTCGCGGGAATTCGACGTTTGCTTCCTTCAGGCCATGTGCCGTCAACTGGCGTGGCATGAGATAGCGCTTACCAATCTCGATCTTCTCATCCTCGGAATAGCCTGATATTTCAATGATCTCCATCCGGTCGCGCAGCGGGCGAGGTACCTGCTGCATATAGTTGGCGGTCGTGATGAAGAGCACCTTGGAGAGGTCGTAGGGTGCGTCGATGAAGTGATCGGTGAACAGAGCGTTTTGCTCGGGGTCGAGCACTTCCAGCAGGGCGGCGGACGGATCGCCCCGGAAGTCGGCGGAAAGCTTGTCGATCTCATCGAGCAAGATGACCGGATTGGTCGTTTCAGCCTGGCGCATTGCGGTAATGATGCGGCCGGGCATAGCGCCGATATAGGTACGCCGATGTCCGCGGATTTCGGCTTCGTCGCGCACGCCTCCCAAACTGACCCGCACAAATTTGCGCCCCATCGAGGCGGCGATCGATCGCCCAAGACTCGTCTTGCCGACGCCCGGTGGGCCCGCGAGACAGAGGATCTGCGAGGAAGCGCGGTCGTTCATTCCGCTATCGGTGCGCAGCTTTCTTACAGCGAGAAAATCGAGAATGCGATCTTTGACCTGTTCGAGCCCGAAGTGATCTTCGTTCAAGAGCACTTCGGCTTCGTCCAGGTCGAGCCTGTCGACCGATTGTTCCGACCAGGGAAGAGCCAGCATGACATCGAGATACGTACGCACCACGGTGGCCTCGGCGGAAACCGATGGCATCCGCTCAAGGCGTCCGACTTCGCGCATCATCTTGTCTTCGATCTCAGCAGGCATGCCGCAGGTCTTGATCTTCTGCCGGAACCCGTCGAGCTCGTTGCCGCCCTCGCCAGAAAGCTCGTCGTGGATCGCCTTGAGCTGCTGGGTCAGGTAGTACTCGCGTTGCTGTTTCTCGACCTGTTCCCTCACCCGATCCTGAATTCGGCTTTCGAGCTCAGCAACGTTCAGGTCCTCCGCCAGATGGACCGCGATCTCTTCCAGCCGCTTGATCGGATCGACCTGCTCCAGGAAGTGTTGGCGACGGCTGGTCTCGGAAACGATTTGGGTAGCAAGGAGATCAGCCAAATGCCCGGGGTCGTTTGCCCGCTGGACCATTTCCAGAATTTCGGGAGCCATCTTCTCGCGAGCGTCGTTGTAGCGGCCGGCGAGCTCCTGCACATGATGCATGAGTGCTCGAGTATCGGGCGAATCGTTCTTCGGCTCGCGCAGCTCTTCGGCGGCAATGGTGAAGTAGGGACGAACCGTATCGAACTGGCTGACGCGAACTCGCGATTTGCCTTCGAGCACGACCTGGATGGCATTGCTGGGTTGCCGTTCGACCGAAACCAGATCGACTAACGAACCGATCGAATAGAGATCGTCCGGCGAGGGGTCTTCGGCGTCAGCGTCTCGATGGGCGGTTACCACCAGCCGGTGATTGCCGGAAAGGGCCTCTTCCACCGCCTGAATCGAGCGGGGCCGGCCTACGAGGAGGGTAACGATATTCCGCGGGAAGATGACGACGTTCTTGAGTGGCAAGAGCGGATAACGGTGCGCGTAAAGCTCATGACGACTCATCGAAGTTGGCTCCCCCAGCCGGCAGCGAGTGTGTAAATGAAGCGAGTCGCGATCTGAGAAATGGACGAAACAGGATTCGATCTTCGACGCGAGCCGGCATCGCAAACTCCTGAGCTGGATGCGACCGCTCGGCTAGCATACCACTCATGACCACTAGCTGTACGTACGGTTCTCGGGAAGGAAGGCTGCTCAACGCAGGGCACATTTGCCGCGAACGTACGATAGCGTCAGCGGTCGAGTATCAAGAGGCAAGCGCAAGTGGCCCGACACGTGTTCCGCCCGGCCCAAGCTCGAGCATGAGCACGCGAGTCCTCGATGAACGCTTGAGTCATGACCCTGCAGTACGTCAGCGGTCGCGCCGGCTTTCGAGCATGGTGGACACAATTTGGTCGACGTCATCGGTCACGATCAGGCGATCGAGATCGTGCGGAGCGATCAGCCGGTTATCCAGCAGATCGTGGCCGATCCAGTCGAGTAGGGAGTCCCAGAAATCCTTGCCATAGAGCACGACGGGAAAATCGTCGAGCTTGCCAGTCTGGATCAGCGTGAGCGCCTCGAACAGCTCATCGAGGGTGCCGAATCCTCCCGGAAAAATAACGAACCCTTCCGCATATTTCACAAACATCAACTTCCGAACAAAGAAGTAGCGAAAGTTCATTGGAAGATTGACGAAGGCATTGATCCCTTGCTCATGTGGGAGCTCGATGTTGAGTCCGATCGAGCATCCGCCTGCTTCGAGCGCGCCCTGATTGGCCGCTTCCATGATGCCGGGGCCGCCGCCGGTGATCACGGCGTATCCGGCCTCGGCCAACTTGCGGCCGGTTTCCTTCGCGGCCACGAAGTAGGGCGATTCGCCGCCAATGCGAGCAGAGCCGAAGACGGAAATAGCCGGACCAATCTCTGCCAGGGCATCGAACCCGGCGACAACCTCGCCCTGAATGCGGAGGGCGCGCCAGGGATCGGTGTGCGTGAATGCGCCAGCCTGCTCTTTTTCTTCATTGCTCCAGCGCAAGAGCAAATTGTCGTCCGTGGGACGTCCCTGGTAGACCGCGCGATTGATAGTGGGATTGGCAACTGAATGGTCACTATCGATCCAGCCCATCTCGGTGGTGACGTTGGTTCGCTTCTTTGTCATAGATGCTCTCCGGCTTTGTCGATGGTGAGTGATTGGTAGACTCTCTCGGACCCAGCACGCGTGCGTTGCTCTCGGATAACCGATTGGGACCAACGACAACTCGTTCCAACCCACGAGGAGCCAGTGTGCCCCGACACCATCGGTTCGATCGATTGCGACGCTTCGGAATGCTGGCGTCGGCTTTTATTGTTGCATGTGCACTACTTGGTGCATGTGGTTCCGGCAACGACGACACTCCTGAAATCACATCGACTCCTGAACCAACGCAAACTCTAGTAATCGTCGCGACGGCGCTATCCGGCGCGCCGCGCATCGGCGAAGCCGTTTGGACGAGCGCGGTTCAACCCGAATCGAATGCCCCGATTGCGCTCGCGCCTCAGGGAACCGATGAGACGATCTTCGCGGTCTTTCCTATTGAGTCGCTTCCGGCGGGCTCCCAGCTCGTCGCAAGCTGGTTCTTCAACGACACGTCGCTCGATGCACTCGATTCGGCGATGCGCATCGATCGGGATCGCGTTTCTGGTTGGATTGAGTTTCATATCGAACGAACGGGCGCGGAACCCTGGCCGGATGGTGACTATGAGATCGTGGTGAGCGATGGCACCAACGAGCTTCAACGGTCGATGGTAACGGTCTCATAACGATAGCTTCTGCAAAAAATGACAGTAACGGTGCCTTGAAAGCAGGGAATGCGAAATGGTACGCTCCCCTTTGCTCGTACTGATCTTCCTTGGAATCGACCGAGTCCGGATTCATCCGAACCACGATAGCGAGGTGGACCAGCGGCAACGGGAAGGACGTTTTCTCACCGATTCAGAAACCTTCCAAACATGGGGAGAGCCTACCTGTGGACGACCACAGTCAAACTGATTTGTGGCCCCGCACGGTTGGCGATTGCAGCGCTGCCGAACGCATCGAGCCCAAGCAGTTCATCCATGAAACATCTCGCGTCGCGCCTACGAGCGCCAAAGCCTCGTTCGAGCACCCGTTGTGTCCGTTCGTTTGGCAGTGTGGACGCCGATTGCTAATGCTCGAGCACGAGCAAGGACAGTGGGTGATGGCGGAGCTGGAGTTCCAACCGGAGATTTGCCGGTATAGCGAACTGCGACGAGCGTTCTACGACTGGGAGCGTGAAGCGGTCGGGGCTTTGCTGAGCCGCACAATTCGCTACGGCGAAGTTGCCGCAGCCGAATCGGCCGAGCTGCTCGATGGCTGGATCCGCCGCCGCCGCTAGCCTTGGTGAACGGCT
>JBBQPB010000204.1:0-4608 GCA_038331435.1 Thermomicrobiales bacterium
CCATCATTGGCCTGGCCGTCGATGGAGACGAATCCGCGATCGCCGGCATGCCCTATCTGGAATATCGTCCGCTTCGAAACGGTGAGCCCGCCGCCTACCTTTGCGAGCACTTCACCTGCATGCCCCCAGTGACGACGACAGACGAACTGGCGAAGCTCCTTGACCGCGGCACCGGCATTACCTGGGCCTGGTTTTAGGAGGCCGAAGCCTAAGCTCGTTTCCATAGGGGCAAACGGCGAACACCTGATCCTGAACCGTTGATTACTCTCACGCGACCGAATTTGCCAATGTCCCAATCCCCGAAACGCTGACCTCGATCGTGTCGCCCGGCTGCATCGGGCCCACATTGAACGGTGTTCCAGTCAGCACCAGATCGCCCGGGTCCAGGGTCATGATGTTGCTGATGTATGCAATCAGCAGGGGAATAGGGAAGAGCATCGTCGACACGGCCTGATTTTGGCGAAGCTCCCCATTCAGCCGCGACTGGACGATCGCCTGGTCGAGATCGAGCTCGGTTTCGATCCAGGGACCGACCGGGCAATAGGTATGGAATCCCTTGGCCCGGACCCATTGACCGTCTTTTTTCTGCAAGGTGCGATCCGAGACATCGTTCGCACAGGTAAACCCGGCGATGTATTCCCGCCAGCGCGCTTGCGGCACATCTCGCGCTGTCTTCCCGACCACCAGCGCCAGCTCGGCTTCGTAATCGGTCTGATGTCGCGGATTGGCGATCTGGATGGTGTCGCCGGGCCCAATCACCGAGGAGGTCGGCTTCATGAACAGCACCGGTTCGTCCGGCACCGTCCGGTTTGGATCGCGCTCGGTCACGTGATCGAGATAGTTCAATCCCACGCAAACGATCTTGCCCGGATCGAGCGGCGATACCAACGTGCCGTCGCCGTCGATCTTGGCGCCCTTTCTGGGAGCGTTCCAGTCGTCCCCCTCCCAGAGGTACCAACTCTTCTCCTCGATCACCACGCGACGCGGCGTCGTTTCACCATTGAGTACCACGCGTCCAAGTTGCATCATGATCCTCCGCCTGAAAATTCGGTCGATATGCTGGAATCCTACCCGGGTTGGATGGGCCGCACAGGCTCAATATTCGCCGCATCTCACCCCCTGCGAGTAAACTCCGATCAGGTAGCCGCCTCTCGCCTCGACTTTGATTCCACCCATGCCCGATCTTTTTCTCGAACTTAAATCCCCGGACGACACCTCCGGCGAGACCCCGCCGCCGCTCGGCGACGACGAAGTGTTGTGCCTCTTGCAAAACGCCGACTTCACCGCTGCGAAGCTCATTCCCTGGGGTTCGAATTACTCGTTCGCCGTCGCGCTCCTCGATTCGGATGGTATCGAGCAGCTTGCGGTGTATAAGCCGCGTTCCGGGGAAGCCCCTCTGCACGACTTCCGCAGCGGGACTCTTTTTCGTCGTGAAGTTGCCGCCTATCGCCTGAGCAAGCAACTTGGGTGGGATCTCGTTCCGCCAACGGTGGTCCGGCAAGGACCGCACGGCATCGGTAGCCTCCAGCTCTACATTCAACCAGCCGAAGAAGTCGAAGATCCGCACGGATTCTGGGGCGATAGTTGTCTCGAAAATGAGCGCATCGTCCTTTTCGACCACATCAGCAACAACGCGGACCGCAAGCTCTCGCATTGTCTGCTCGACCCCGCCGGTAAGCGCTGGGGCATCGATCACGGGCTCGCCTTCAACGCGGTGCCCAAGCTCCGTACCGTCATGTGGCAATTCGCCGGCATGCCGATAGCGGAACCCCTCCGCGCCGATCTGGCTGCCATTCTCGAGCAACAGGATGCGTACGCTGGCGAGTTTCGCACCCTGCTTCACCGGCAGGAAATTGACGCGTTCTTCGCCCGCGCCGAAGCGCTGCACACCTCGGGTTGCTATCCCGAGCTCGACCCGTATCGCAATATCCCTTACGGTTGGTGGTAGCAGAAACAGCCGCTGGCTCAGCGGCCCGCCCATCAGCTATACTCTCCGGTCGGTATCGTCGGCGGTTGCCTGCTGTGAGGTGTTTCGCGCCCGGCAGGCCATCTACGGAAGGACAGGGATCTAGTACCGCATGCATGTAGAGATTCGCGATTCTGAATCGTTCGATCAGCTGCTGCGCCGCTTCACCAAGGGGATCGAGCGATCAGGCGTGATCCGCGAGCATCGCCGCGGTCTGCGCTTCATTAGCACCCAGGAAGAAAACCGCGCCAAGCGCCGCAAGGCCGAGCGCCGGCGTCGTCGCACCGCCAGCTAATCGAACCGCACCGATAGGCCGGCGGTAGCTGGCTCATATATGGGATAGCCTTCGAGCCGGTCACATACGAGACCGGCTCTTTTTTGGGAAGGATGCCGTGGCACTGTGGTCGGCTCTCTGACGCTCGACTGGTTTCGCATTACCCAACCCTCACCGGGCGTCTTCGCGATTCAGGAACCCCTGCAACGCGAGCGGGTACTCAGCTACCTGATTGTTGGCGAAGAGCGCGCTCTGCTCATCGACACCGGCACTGGTGCGGCCAGCATGCGGGACGCGGTCGCCACGATTACCGCGCTTCCCGTGCTCCTGGTCAACAGCCACACCCATTGGGACCATGTCGGCAGCAACCACGAGTTCTCCGGCATTGCCGTCCATCGCGCGGAAGCGCACGAGTTGGCGTACCGGTACAGCCCGGACGAGATTGCCGAATTCTTTGGCGACGATCAGCTTCTCGGTCCGCTCCCGCCTGGGCGTACGCTCGAAAACATCACCATTGGACCGTCGGTTCCCACGCAACTTCTCGATGGTGGTGAGCAATTCGACCTCGGGGGCCGCGTCATCACCGCGATCCATACGCCGGGCCACGCTCCGGGATTACTCTCTTTTCTGGACGAAGCCAACGGTGTGCTCATGACCACCGATACGGCCTACCCAGGCCCCTTATATGCCTATTCCAGTGACACCGATTTCGATGTCTACATTCGTTCCATGGAGATCCTGGCGGATCTTGCGCCGAGGCTGACCTATGTCCACCCTTCGCATAATGCCGATCTTATGGATGCCGCGCTGCTTCCCAGGATGCGTGACGCCCTGATCGAAGTGCGCGATGGCAAGACGCCCGACCGCGTCGATCAGGGGAAAGCCACCTACGACTTCGATGGCTTTGCTGTCTACGGGCCGCTCCCCGCAGGGGAACGCTAGCCTCGATGGTTGCGCGCGTTGTCGCCTATATGCTGGCCGCCTGTGTGGCAGTCCTGACGGCTGGAGAGATCTTCCAGGGCGGCATCGTGACCTACACCAGCGTGCCTGCCGTCCTGGCGTTCGGTTTGATCGTGGGCCTGCTCAACGCTTTCGTGAAACCAGTGCTTGCGCTCATTGTCGCGCCGCTCTCCTGCCTCACATTCGGACTCATATCGGGAGCCCTCAATTTTTTGATCTTTGGCCTGGCGGCGGTCATCGCTCCAGGAATCGATGCCAACATCTGGGGTGTATTGGTTGGCACCGTGCTGACCACGGCCATCAGTGGCGTGATCTACGCCATCCTCGACGAACGTTGACGCCGAAGAAACGCGCCAGGCGGGTCTACCAACCGCTCTCGGGACGTATCGACCGCTACGAGTACCCGATCCCATTCACCATCGGCGTTATCTCCGATACGCACATCTTCACCGGTGGGGGCTCGCGGACGTTCCCGGTCGACGTGCTCGATCTCTTCCAGCGCTTTAGGACCGACCTGATCGTGCACGGTGGCGACATCGTGGACCATTCAGTGCTCGACCGTTTGGCAACCGTCGCGCCCACGCTCGCAGTGCATGGAAACAACGAGCCACTGGAGCTTTGGAAGCTGCTACCGGAGCGCATCGTCCTTTCGGTAGGAAATCATCGCCTTGGCGTTGTCCATGGGCACGGGGGGCCATCGGCCCGGGCAACTGCCCAAACCGCGTTCGCTGAACCGGTGGAACTCGTCATCTATGGGCATAGTCACATTCCCATTATCGAAGAGATCGATGGCGTGACGTACTTCAACCCTGGATCGCCCACCGACCGCCGTTGGTCGCGCCATTTCGGTATCGGGATCATCGAGATCGACGAGCAGTTCATTCGCCCGGAACTGATATTGTTCGATGTACCCGCACATCTGGCGTCGATCGAGCCCTAATCCGCTCCAGGAGCTAACGCATGAAAAGCAATTTTCGCCTACCCGGACCGACCGCAGTTCCGCCACAGGTGTACGCCGCCATGCAGCGGGAAATGCTCCCGCACCGGGGTGCGGAATTCTCTTCGTTCTATTCCGATCTCCTCGCTCGCTTGCGCCGCATTCACAAAACCGACTCCGATGTGCTGGTCTGGCCAGGCTCTGGATCGGCAGGTTGGGAGATCGCGGTGACGAACTTCCTCTCACCCGGCGACGAGGTGGTTGCCATGGTGGCTGGCGCATTCGGGGATCGCTTTGCCTACGTTGCCGATCGGCTCGGCGTGAAGGTGTATCGCGTCGATCTCCGTTGGGGGAGTGCCATCTATCCTGAAATGGTGCGCGACGCGCTCGACCAGCATCCCGCTGCCAGGGCGGTTTTCTTAACCCACAACGAAACGTCCACCGGCGTCACTCATCCGATCCCGGAACTGG
>JBBQPB010000205.1:0-4595 GCA_038331435.1 Thermomicrobiales bacterium
CTTCTGGCTCGCGTTCAGGCTGGAGGCGCAGAGCTGCGGCTTGCCCACCTGGCAGAAACGGCAGAGTCCGCAGGGCGCGCGCCAGGCGAGAATGACATAGTCGCCTCCCTTGACGTTGGTGACGCCTTCACCGACTTCTTCGACGATACCGCTCCCCTCATGTCCAAGCAGAAAGGGGAAATAGTCGGTGCCAAACACGCCGTTCTTGGCGGAGAGGTCGGTATGACAGACGCCGCTGGCAAGAACGCGGACCAGCGCTTCGCCTGGGCCGGGATGGGGAACAAGGAACTCTTCGACTTCGCCGGGCGCACCGGGGATGCGGGAGATAACGCCTCTTGCGCGAATTGGATCAGCCATGGTGCCCTCTCTGTTCGATCGCGTCGTTGCACATGCGATGACCGGGATGAATCACCGCTCGATGGCGGCCATCGTGACCGAGAGCCAATGCGGCTGTCAAGCGATGCCCTGACTAGATCTTAGTGAAATGGCTTCCCACCGTTTGCCAAGACCACCGCATCTGCCACGTGGAGCCTAACGCTCGTATCAGGCGGTCGGTGTTGCCGTGGAATCGGAGGCCAGATAGTCAAGCACGATCTGGTTGAACTCTTCCGGCTTTTCGATCATAGCGAAGTGGCCGGTGCCAGGGATCAGCAAGAGCTCGGCGTTTGGCATGAGCACTGCCATGAGTTTGGTCTGATTCAGGTCGATGGCCTCTTCTTCCTCGCCGTCGAGGATCAGGAATGGGGTCTCGATGGCGGCAATCTGATCCATGGTCCAGTTCGGTTCGGTGGCCCACATATTGGAGATGTTGTCGAGAAACTCGTCCCATCGTTCGGGATCGGGCGAGGTCGTCTGGTAGTCGGCGGCTGCCTGGGCAATGTAGGCGTTGAACCTGTCGCTCGTGCCGATATCGAGGCGAACACCTGAGGGATCGAAGTTTGCGCCGTAGGCGACGACTTTGTTCAGTCGCTCAGGATTCGTTTGGGCGATATCGAGCCCGATGATGCCGCCATCGCTCCAACCGACCAGATCGGTTTGGTCGATCTCCAGATAGTCCAGCAGCGCCAGCACATCGGAGGACATCAGATCGTAAGAAATTGGTGTCTCATCGAACGAGGAGCGCCCGTGCCCCCGGCTGTCCATAACGATGACCTGATACTCAGCGGCGAAGGTGGGAATCTGGTTAGCCCAGTAGGTGCCGTTTCCGAGGCCGCCGTGGAGCAGCAGGAGCGGATCCCCCTCACCATAGACCTCGTAGTAAATGTCGATGCCGTTCAGGTTGACGGTCTCGCCTTCCACGCGTCCCCAGTCGGTCGGAAGCAAGTCCTGGGGTGGGCGAATTTCCTCGACCGCGGCGGGAGACGCCTCCGGGGTTGCGTCCTGCGCAAAGGCACCCTGCCATTCAAGCAGCGGCAACGAAAGCGAAAGGGCGGCACTACCGGCGAGGAACGAACGACGCGTAGCCATGGTGAACCTCCAGTTCAATGTCTGATATTCCGATCTGGGACTATGCGAAGTACGCCACACACGCTCCCCATATGCAAGCGCGGTTCGCACAATTCGACAGAAGACGCCGGTGTTCGGCGCCCTATGACGGCCCGAGTGGCATCGGTTTTGGATCGGTGGTTACGAACGCGTGCAGCAAATCGAAGGCGCCCTGGAGATCGCGTTCGTCGAGCATTTCGAAGGCCGAATGCGTGTAGCGGGTGGAAATGGCGAGCAACGCAGCCGGGATGCCGGAACGGATGAGCGCGGCCCCGTCGCTACCAAATCCGGGGTAAATGGTGCGCTGAACAGGAACGTCGCTCGCAACTGCGATGTCGAGCAGCTGGTCGATGATGCGGCGGTCGTAGTGGGCCCAGGAGTCCTTATAGACAAGCGTCGGACCCATCCCAAGCTGGACTGGCATTTCTTTCAAGCTGGTGCCGGGATAGTCGGCAATTGGGCCATTGTCGATAGCGATGGCAAGGTCGAACGGACCGGCTTGCCCGAGGGAGAGCGCGCCAATCAGACCGATTTCTTCCTGGATTGTAGCGGCTACGGTTATATCGTAACGAAACGACGGGTGGTCGGTTTCAGTCAGCAGGTGGGTCATGAGGGCGAGCGAGACCCGGTTGTCGATGGCCTTGCCATAGAGGCGATGGCCAAGCCGACGGGTGGGCGGGTTCCAGATGACGCCGGCACCGACATGCACGCCCAGTGCTTCTGCTTCCGCTTTCGAATCGACGCCGATATCGACGAAGATGTCATCCTCGGTGGGGACCTTGCCCCGGTCGGTCTTGGTGGAAAGGATGTGCCCGGTTGCCGCACCGAACATGCCGTCGATACGTGCGTTTCTGGCTATGATGAGCGCTGGTTTACCGACCGGATAGCGTTCGGCGAAGTTCCGGCTGCCGGCCTGACCATCAGTGAGCCAGACGAAGCCGCACTCGTCGATCGACTTGACGACAAAACCAATCTCGTCGGCATGCCCCTGGATGAGCAGCTTCGGGCCATCGCCTGGGATTCGGGCGAGGACATTGCCAATCGGCGTTGTGGTCACTTCCGCGCCCGCGGCAGCCCATTTCTCTCGGCACCAGGCAAGCACTGGTTCTTCCTGGCCAGTGGGGGCGGCCATCTCCATGAGCTCGATGAGCGTCTCGGTAAGTGATGCCATAGCTTCCTCAACTAAAGAGATGTCGCTCGGCCTCGTCATATACGTTTTCGCGGGTCCCGATCCAATGGACGATTACCGAGGATCCTTCTTCGTCCACTCGGTAAATAGCGCGATATTCGCCGCCACCTTTCACGAAGATCTTGAGAGAACGGTATCCACGAAGCTTTCCAGCCAGCTCGTGGCCAGCGCTGGGATCGGACCTGAGTTCCAGCATAGTGTGGAGTAGTTGAGCTTCGGAGTGCTTGTGCCGGCGAAGGCGTTTCTTGGCCGCGTCGGTGATGACAACCGAAAACAGCTCATTCGCCATCGAGGTCGACACCAAGCTCTGCCGCAACCTCTTCCAGACTCTGATATCGTCCTGCCGCGTAGTCCGCTTCACTCTCGGCAATATGTTTGAGCAGCAAGTTTTCGACTTTCACAAATGTGATCGTTCCGACTGCCGAATTCGGGTCAACGACGAAGACGTCGCCGTCTTCCAGTTCATCCCGCTCTCGCATTGTTTTGGGAACGACAAGGCGTCCCTTGCTGTCGAGTTTGGCGATCATCGTGGACATTGCAGCTCCTTTTGGTGGGACAGTCCCACTGAGCATACCCATTCCATCCTACAAGGTCAAAGGGATGTCGCTCAGAAGCTCGGCGCCGGATTCGGTGACGAGGAACTGGTTTTCGATGCGGATGCCGGCGTTGAGGTCGGGTGAGTAACCGCTCGGCTCGACGCAGAGGACCATACCCGCTTCGATGAGGCCGCCGCGTTCCTTATTGATGTCAGGTTGCTCGTGGGCGCGAGTGCCGATTGAATGGCCGCCGTGACCGCGCAGACCCAACTCGCGCAGGTGGGGATGCTCGCGCAAACGAGCGTCGAGCCAGGCCCAGATTTCGGTTCCGTCACGGCCGGGGCGGATCTCGGTTTGGACGCCGATGAGCACGTTGGAAATCCAGCCAAAAACCTCCTGTTGCAGCATGGTGGGTTCGGAGACGGCGAATACCCGGCTGAGATCGGACCAGTAACCGCGATAGCAGGTCCAGGCGTCGATGATGTACAGCTCCCCTGCTTCGATCTGGCGGTTACGGGCGAAGCCACCGGGCACCCCGGATCGATAGTCGCCATTGTGGAAAACGATCTCACCTGCGTTAAGCACAGCGGCGCGATGGCCAGCCTCCCGCACATCGAGCTCGTTCACGCCGGGCGCGATGATCTCGCGAGCTGCGGCATAGGCGGCCGCGGAGCAGCCAATCGCTCCGCGCATGAGCTGCAGCTCGTCAGGGTCTTTGATGGCTTGCATGGTCTGAAGTTCGGTATCGACGGGGACCCACGCGCCGGGGCGCTGGATTCGAGCGATAGTGTCCTGCAACAGCCAGGGAAGCGACTCCTGCTGGAATCCAACCCGCTTTGGGAAATGACCGCCGGCGACCACCGCACCCACCACCTCGTTCAGGCGGGTTATCGGATCCGGGTTCATGGTCGCCTCGTGCGCGGGTTCGTAGGCATAGCGCTGCGTGACGAGGGCGTTCCCCTCCATGGTGTGACTCACTAACCACCAGTTGCCATCGGCAGCCAGCGCGAACAACGCGGGGAAGTTGGCAGCCGCATCGGGAACGGTAAGGAGCTGACCGGTCGCGTAATAAATGTCCCGCACATCGGAGAGATACAGGATGTCCAGATGCTGCGCTTCCATGAGCGCTCGAAGTCGGTCCTGCCGAATTTTGGTCCAGATTGGATCGAGCATTGGGCCCTCCTATTGCGGCGAGAGTGTGGTGCGCAGCGTTGCGGTCGATTCGATGGTCGGCCATTCGCTTACAAGATCGACAAAACGACCGGCGATATGATCGGCGGCCTGATCGGCATAGTGCGGGCTGCCCGCATGACCGGATTGACCCGGCCAGGTGATAGAGCGGAAGGCTCCAGCTTCTGCCATGTCCACCACCATGCGATATGACG